>CAVEPP010000077.1:0-7419 GCA_963617605.1 Alloprevotella sp.
TGGACACCAATCGTGATACGCATTGTATCAAAATTGGTGTCCAGTTATGGTGGAGGCGAGGAGAGTTGAACTCCTGTCCGAAAACGCTTCAAAGGGAACTTCTCCGGGCGCAGACGCTTGTTTTGGGATTCTGCATCCCTGTTTCCCTCGTCACCGGCCAAACGTCAAGACGGCAAGTCGGGTAGCTTCATTATGCATGGCGCGCTCAAAGCTTTGCGCGCTCACGTTCGCCTCTCATCGACGCCCCACTTCCGGGCCGAGGCACTCCCGGAGGGGACGGGTCACGGCTTAAGCCGCGGCCAGAGCAACGTTATCGTTGTTCTTTAATTTATAATTGCCCATTTTAAGGATGGTAGGCGCATCCGCCCGCTATTCCAATCTCCGCATCCCCGTCGAAACCGGTACGCCCCCGAATCGCCATCATTTCTGCGGAAATGATGGAACCGCCGCTTTGCGGCGAGGCGATTTCCAGGGGGAACCATGTTCCCCCTGGAGGACCCCTTCTTTTTGGAATAAGGAATAAGTTTGAATAAATATCTCCTTATTCTTTGGGACAAGGAAGATTCAGAAAATCTTTACCTGTATCTTTTTATCTTTTCTTCGGCTCGGGGTATTCCTCGCCGAAGGTTTCTACGGTGACCTTTTTCATGACCTGTGGCTCCATGGGACGGTCGTTGCGGTCCGTACGCGTGCCGGCGATCTGGTCAACGACCTCGATGCCCTCGGTGACGGCGCCGAACGCGGCGTACTGCCCGTCAAGGTGCGGGGCGTCCTCATGCATGATGAAGAACTGGCTCCCGGCGCTGTTGGGGTACATGGACCGCGCCATGCTCAAAACGCCGCGCTTGTGCTTGAGATCGTTCTTAAAGCCGTTGCCGCGGAACTCACCGTAGATGTGGTAGCCGGGGCCGCCCATGCCGGTGCCTTCCGGATCGCCGCCCTGGATCATAAATCCGGGGATGACGCGGTGGAAGATCAGTCCGTCGTAAAAGCCCTTATTGATGAGAGAGATGAAGTTGCGAACGCTCTCCGGCGCGATCTCGGGGTAAAGCTCGGCTTTGATGATGCCGCCGTTTTCCATTTCGATGGTCACAACAGGATTGCTCATTCTTTGAAATTCCTTTCTTTTATGGCGCGGTCCATGTCCCGCTTCGCATTGCGCTCGGCGTCCGAATCGCGCTTGTCGTACAGCTTTTTGCCCTTGCAGAGGCCGAGCTCCACCTTGACGCGGCTGTCCTTGAAGTACAGCGAGAGCGGCACGAGCGCCACGCCGTCCTGCGCCACGCGGTCGCCGAGCTTGCGGATCTCCCGCTTGTGCATCAGCAGCCGCCGGGTGCGCACCGGGTCACGGTTGAAGATGTTGCCTTTTTCATAAGGGCTCACATGCATGGCGCGCACGAAAAGCTCGCCGTCCCGGATTGTGCAGTAGCTGTCCTTCAGATTCACCTGCCCGGCACGGATGGATTTGACCTCCGTTCCGAACAGCTCAATGCCCGCTTCAAAGCGTTCCAGCACAAAGTAGTCGTGGAACGCCTTGCGGTTGGAAGCGATCTCCTTGATCCCTTCTTTTTTCGGCATGGCCTTCCACCTCCTCCGCTTTGGCAGTAAAGGTATTATACCATGCCTGTCAAGAGCGAAAAAGAGAGAATTTCAGCGCCCGTGCGCGGCCAGCCGCAAAAGCGCCTCGCGCGATATGTAAACGCCGCTCGCCGGGCGCGCGAGCAGCAGACTTTCCTCCCGCCCGGCGATGATCTCGATCTCCAGTGCGCCCCAGTTTCTCCCGCCGAGCGCGGCGAAGACGAGCCTTTTGGCGTCCGAAAGGTCCGGATGCCCCGGTACGCGCAGTGCGAGCGCCTGAGCGCTTTTCGCGTTTTTCTGCATAAACAGCCTCCCAAAGAATGTTTTCCCTATTATATGCCCCTCTTTCGCCGATAAACAGTGAAAAAAGCTGGAAAAGCCGGGAAAGGCGTGGTAGAATACTTTGTTATGAAGTCAGTCCGCGCCGCAGAAAAGGAGAGCATTTATGGATTATACGGAGAAAAAGCTGCGCCGCCTCAACACCTATGAGGGGATCATCATCAACGTCGGGCTCGACTGCGTGCGTCTGCCGGACGGCTCGGAGTCGTTCCGCGAGATCGTGGAGCATCCGGGCGGGGCGTGCGTCCTCCCGGTGGACGGCGAGGGCAACGCCTACTGCGTGCGCCAGTACCGCTATCCCATCGGCGAGCACCTGCTCGAGGCGCCCGCCGGCAAGCTCGAACGCGGGGAGGATCCGCTCGTGTGCGCAACGCGCGAGCTTGGCGAGGAGACCGGCTTCACCGCCGGACGCATCGTGCCGCTCGGCGCGTACCATTCCTCTCCCGGCTTTTCGAGCGAGCGGCTGTATATCTATCTCGCGCTCGATCTCTCCCGCGGCGAGGCGCATCCCGACGAGGGCGAGTTCCTCGATCTTGTAAAGCTCCCGTTTTCGGAGCTGCTCGCCATGGTAAAGCGCGGCGAGATCTCCGACGGAAAGACCGCCATCGCGGTGCTGCAGGCGGAGCATATCCTCGACGAAGGCTGATACTTGCGTTTTTCCCCGCACTATGGTAAAATTGCCATGTATCTGTAGGCGCAGGAAGAGCCGAACCCCGGATGCGCGTCAGGAGGAGTCAACACTTGGAAAGATATAGAATCAGAGGCGGCAACCGCCTGCACGGCGAAGTAGAGATCAGCGGCGCGAAGAATGCGGCGGTAGCCATCATTCCGGCGGCGCTCATGGTAAACGGCAAATGCCGCATTGAAAACCTGCCCCAGATCAGCGACACCGAGGCGCTGCTGCTCATTCTTGAATCGCTCGGCGCGAAGGTCGAGCGGATCGACCGCTCCACCGTGGAGATCGACGCGGCGAACGCCACCTGGATGGGCGCGGACTATGACCGTATGCGCAAGATCCGCGCGTCGTATTATTTTGTCGGCTCGATGCTCGGCCGGTTCGGCATTGCCCGCACGACGATGCCGGGCGGCTGCAACTTCGGCGTCCGGCCGATCGACCAGCACGTCAAGGGCATGAACGCCCTCGGCGCGGAGGTCGATATTTCCGATTTCATCACCGCGCACGTCCCCGGCGGACGGCTGCGCGGTGCAAGCGTATATCTCGATAAGGTCTCCGTCGGCGCGACGATGAACATTATGATCGCCGCCGTGCTTGCCGAGGGACGCACGGTCATCGAAAACGCGGCGCGCGAGCCGCACATCGTCGATCTTGCAAACTTCCTCAACTCCATGGGCGCGGATGTGCGCGGCGCCGGTACGGATACCATCAAGGTCAACGGCGTGGAGCAGCTCCACGGCGGCACTTACACCATCATCCCCGACCAGATCGAGGCTGGCACCTACATGGCCGCCACCGCCGCCGTCGGGGGAGAGGTCCTGATCAAAAACGTCATCCCCAAGCACCTCGACTGCATCACCGCGAAGCTGCGCGAAATGGGCGTCACGGTGGAGGAATACGGCGAATCCGTCCTCGTCCGCTCGACGGGGCGTCTCCGCCGCGCCAACGTCAAGACCCAGCCGTACCCCGGCTTCCCGACCGATATGCAGCCGCAGATCGGCGTGGCGCTCGCGGTGGCGGAGGGGACGAGCGTCATCACCGAGGGCGTTTGGGATCACCGGTATAAATACATCAACGAGCTGCGCAAAATGGGTGCGGCCGTGACCGTTGACGGCCGCGTGGCGGTCGTCGAGGGCGTGGAAACGCTGCGCGGCGCTTCCGTGGACGCGTGCGATCTGCGCGCGGGCGCGGCGATGGTCATCGCCGGTCTCTGCGCCAAGGGCGTCACGCTCGTGGAGGATATCCAGTTCATCGAGCGCGGCTACGAAAACTTCGTCGGCAAGCTGCGTCTTCTCGGCGCGGATATCCGCATCATCAACGAAGAGCCCGATGGCACGGAGCGGGACACCGCCGCCGCGGGATGAATTTCGTCTCTTTTGCCAGCGGCTCGAGCGGCAACTGCTATCTTCTCACCGAAGGACGCACGGCGGTGCTGATCGACGCGGGCATTTCCCTGCGCCGCATCAAAACCGGCCTTGCGCGGCGGGCGCTCACGCCGGACGATCTTTCGGCCGTTCTCATCACGCACGAGCATTCCGACCATATCGCCGGTCTGCCGATGCTGCTGAAGTATCATAAAAATGTAAAGGTCTATGCGCCGCCGGCCGTCGCGCACGCGCTTGAGCGCGCCGCGGCGGGTATCGAAGAGCGCATTGTCCCGATCCCGGTCGGGGAGAGCGTCGCGCTGAAGAATTTCACACTCACCGCCTTTCCGACAATGCACGACACGCCCGAGAGCGTAGGATATGTTCTGTCGGGGAAGGACGCCCGCTTCGGCTTCTGCACCGATACCGGCTGCGTGACGGCGGAAATGCTCGATGCGCTCGCCGGGTGCGATGCGGCGGTGATCGAGGCAAACCACGATATCGATATGCTTCGCACCGGGCGGTACCCGGTCTATCTCAAGCGCCGCATCCTCTCGGAACGGGGCCATCTCTCCAACGAGGACTGTGCGCAGCTCGCCTGCGCTCTGGCAAAAACCGGGGTGCGCTCGCTCGTGCTCGGCCATCTGAGCCGGGAGAATAACCGCCCCAGCCTCGCGGAGCGGGCCGTGCGCGAAGCGCTTGAGGGCGAGGGCTTTTCCGCAGTGACGCTGCGCGTCGCCCCGGCGGAGGGCGATCTGGAGCTGGAGGTAACGCCGTGCTGCGCGTCCAACTGATCTGCACCGGCAAGCTCAAGGAGAGCTTTTATGCCGCCGCGTGCGAGGAATACAACAAACGTCTGCAGCGCTACTGCGCGCTGGACATTATCGAGCTGCCGGAGACCGGCGACATAAAGCGCGACGGCGCGGCGATGCTCGCGCGTATCGGCTCCGGCACCTTCGTCGTTGCCATGTGCATCGAGGGCAAGGGGTATTCCAGCGAGGAGCTTGCCTCGCTCATGGCGCAGTGCGCCGTGCAGGGGAGGAGCCGCGTGTGCTTTCTCATCGGCGGCTCGGACGGTCTCTCGGGCGAGGTCAAGCGCGCCGCGGACGTCCGCCTTTCCATGTCGCGCATGACATTCCCGCACCATCTGGCGCGGGTCATGGTTCTCGAGCAGATTAACCGCGCCTTCAACATCAACGAGGGCGGGAAATATCATAAATAAAACATGCGGGGCGACCCGCGGGGAGACATCATGGAAGAAACCGGAAAAGCATCGGCGGAGTGGGGGCGTCAGCTCCCCGGCGACCTTTACGAGCGCTGGCCCAAGGATGAAGCGGGCCAGCCGGAGCCGCCTGTGTATCTCTGCCACTGCAAGGGCATCGACATGGACGAGACGATGCTCGTCACGCGGCTGGAGGCGTTCGGCATCCCGTGCCTGCGCCAGTATCCCAACGACGGACAATTCGGCAAGCTGATCCTCGGCATCAGCGGCTCGGGCGTTGATATTTTCGTTCCCGCCTCGGTGTGGGAGGACGCCTGTGAGCTGATCCGGGAGAGCGACGATGAAACGGAGGAAGAACAATGACCTGGCGGGAAACTTATGAAAAATGGCTCAACAGCCCGGCGCTGAGCGAAGAGGAATGGAAAGAGCTTGATGCCATCCGCGACGACCCCAAGGAGATCGAGGACCGCTTTTATGCGCCGCTCGTTTTCGGCACCGCAGGACTGCGCGGCATTATGGGTCTCGGCACGAACCGCATGAACATCCACGTCATCCGCCACGCGACGCAGGCGTTTGCCGAGCTGATCGTGGCCGAGGGCGCGGAAGCGATGAAGCGCGGCGTGTGCGTCTGCCACGACTGCCGCAACAACGGCGTGGCGTTCGCCCGCGAAGCCGCTGCGATCATGGCCGCGAACGGCGTGCATGTGCGCATTTTTGAATCCCTGCGGCCGACGCCGGAGCTGAGCTTTGCCATCCGGCACTACGGCGCGGAGGCCGGCATCAACGTCACGGCCAGCCACAACCCCAAGGAGTACAACGGCTATAAGGTCTACTGGTCGGACGGCGCGCAGCTGCCGCCCCAGCACGCCGCCGAGATCGCCCGCCGCATGGAAAATTCCGATATCTTCCGCGCTCCGCACAGTATGGACTTTGACGAGGCCGTCGAAAAGGGCCTTATCGAGTGGATGGGCGAGGAGACCGACGAGGCGTTCCTCAAGAACGTGGAAGAGCAGGCCATCAACCGTGACGTCGTTGCGAAGGTCGCCGACGATTTCCGCGTGGTGTATACGCCGTTCCACGGCTGCGGCTGGAAGCTCGTTCCGGAAGCGCTGCACCGTCTGGGCGTGAAGCATTTGTACCCCGTTGAGGAGCAGATGGTGCTCGACGGCGACTTCCCCACTGTGAAGAGCCCGAACCCGGAGAACCCGGAGGGCTTCTATCTCGCCATTGACCTTGCCAAGAAGGTGGACAGCAATCTCATCATCGGCACCGACCCGGACAGCGACCGCATCGGCGTTCTGGCGCGGCGCAACGGGGAATACATCCCCATCACCGGCAACCAGATGGGCTGCCTGCTGCTCGATTACATCATCGACGCCCGCCGCGCCGCCGGCACGATGCCGGAGCACCCCGCGGCGCTGAGCACGATCGTCTCCACGACGATGGTGCAGCGCATCTGCGAGATGAACGACGTCCACTTTGAAGCGACATTCACCGGCTTCAAATTCATGGCGGAAAAGCTCGCCGAGTATAAGGCGAAGGGCAATTATGAGTACATCCTGGCTTTTGAGGAAAGCTACGGCTACATGATGGGCGATTACGTCCGCGACAAGGACGCCGTGACCGCCTCTATGATGGCCGCGGAGATGGCGGCGTATTACTACGACCGCGGCATGACGCTCATCGACGCGATCGACGAGCTGTATAAAAAGTACGGCTTCTACAACGAAGAGACCGTGAACCTCTTCATGTACGGCGTGGACGGTCTCGGCGAAATGCGCGCGCTCATGGCGTCGCTGCGTCAGACGCCCCCGGCGGAAGTCGGCGGCACGCCTGTCACCCGTGTGCGCGACTATCAGACCGGCGACGTGGTGATCCCCGGCCTCGGCGTTGTGGAAAAGACGCCGATCGTCGGCAGCAATGTGCTGTTCTTTGAGCTGAGCGACGGCTCGGCGCTTGTCGTCCGTCCGTCCGGCACGGAGCCGAAGATCAAGATGTATGTTCTGGCGAGAGGCGCCAGCGCGGAGGAGGCCAAGGCGAGAAAAGACCGCTACGCCGCCTATGCCCGCTCCCTCGCGGAGAAAAAGTAAAACCAGCAAACAAGACCCGAATTTCTTTGGAAACGGAGGTTCGACCCATGAAAAGAAAGATCGCATTTCTGTTGGCGCTGCTCATGGCGGCGAGCGTTCTCGCCGGCTGCGGCGGAAACAAGACTTGGACCGGAAAGCACGAGGTGGAGA
>CAVEPP010000078.1:0-4622 GCA_963617605.1 Alloprevotella sp.
GTCCTGCGTTTCCGGGTTGAAGATCAGCATGCCGCAGTCCGTGGAGCATACGCCGAGATCCACGCCGTCCCGGAGAAAGAGATCGGTCAAGATTTCGTGCCCGATCTTTCCGAGATCGCCGGTGACGATCGCGGCGTAGTCTGCCGGGGTGCGTCCCGTGTCGGCAAAGTGCGCGCGGAGCGTTTCATATGCCGCCGGAGCCATAGCCGCGCCCATGTTGTTCGCGTCCGTCACGCCCGCGTCGCGGATGCGCCCGGTCGTGACGTGCGTCACATAAGGACCTTCGCCCTCGCTCGTGAGCAGCAGCGCGCCCGCGCCGGTCACGGTCCACTGCGCCGTCGGCGTGCGTTGCCCGCCGTATTCGAGCGGGAGCCGGAACTGCCGCTCTGCCGAGCAGAAGTGGGAGCTTGTCATGGCGCACACGGTGTCGGCATATCCGCCGTCGATCGTCATCGCGGCAAGTGACAGGCTCTCCGCCATCGTGGAGCATGCGCCGTAAACGCCGAAGTAGGGGATGGGGAGATCACGTGCGGCGAACGTGGAGCCCGCGCACTGGTTGAGCAGGTCGCCCGCGAACAGATACTGAATGTCCGAGGGCGGGATCTTCGCCTTGTCGCAGCAGAGCGCAAAGCACTTTGAGAGCATTACGCTCTCCGCCTTCTCCCAGCTCGACTGGCCAAAGTAGGAATCGTCGCTGATATAATCGAACCATTTTCGCAGAGGGCCTTCGCCCTCCTTCTGCCCGACGACGCAGCTGCCCGCCGCGATGGAGGGCGGGTTCGTGAAGGCGACCGTCTGCCGCCCGAGCCGCTTGTTTTTCAGAAAAACCACCGTCTTTCCCTTTTTTTATAGAATACCCCGAAAAAGCAAAAAAATCCCTCCGGCCTGTGCCGGAGGGATGAAGATGTTTGATATTTGATTTATGTGCGTCCGACGGCCTGGTAGTTCCAGCCGAGCGAGTTTTCCCGCAGCATCATAAAGTTATCGGTGTACATCTGCAGCAGCCAGTAGTTCATCTCAATCTCCGGGTCGCAGATGTAGATATTGCCGTCGAGTGTGATCTCGGTCCAGGCGTGCGGCTGGTTTTCTATGCCGATGCTGCCGGCATACGTGCGGGCGTTGTACCCAAGACCGCGGGCGAGCGCGCAGAACGCCCCGGCGTAGCAGTAGCAGTTGCCCTTGTTCGTGCGGAAGATCGTGAGCGCCTCGTCAATGTCCCAGCCGGTCGCGCCGGAGTCGTAGTAGTTGCGCGTGAGATACTGAAAATCGTTTTTTACGTGGTAGTAGATCGTTTTGAGATCGTCGAGCCGCGCGGCGTCCGGCGTCATAAAGTCGGAGAGCGTCTGCGCAACGTAGCCGTCCAGCTCCGCATTGCCGCTCGTATAGCGGCCGTTTTTATCGAAATACAGTCCGTCAAATTCCGCATCGGTGAGAAAATATCCGGTTTCATCGAGCCGGTAGAGATATCCGCCGAACCAGAGGAAGCCGTCGCGCGTCATGGATTCAAGAGACTCTTTCGTGAGCGTTCCGCTGCCCGCCGCGGCGAGCACTTCGGCGGATGCCCAGTGCGTCGGGGAAACGTCCGGATAATAGACATCCGCCGCGGCGCTCCCGGAGCCGAGCAGACGGGAAACGGTGTAAGCAAATTCTGCGCGCGTTGCATGTTCGCTCTCCGCCTCCGGCAGAGCTTCAAGCATCGGCCCGACGGTCTCGGGATCGAAAAGAGCGTCCAGCGCGCTCTTGAGCTCCTCACGCGTGAGTGCTTCTTCGGGGGCGGCATCCAGCGTTGCGAGCAGAGCCGGATCAATACGTTCCTCCGGCGCGAGCGCGCGCAGCGCTGCGGTGCACTCCGCGTGCGTCATCACGCTCTCCGGGCGGAGCAGACCGTATTCGTCGGGGAAGAGAAACGCGGCGTCCGTGGAAAGCACGGGGCGGGCAAGCGCGTAGTATACGGTGTCCGCCGCAACCGGCGCTGTCATATCAACTCGTTCGCCGGTCTCGTCCGTCCAGGCGATGAGACGAAGTCCCTCCGGCAGTGCGGCATCCGCGGCGGGAACGCCGCCGAACGGGACGCTCTCGGTTTTCAAAACATCGTCGCCGAGACGGTATTCCACGGTGAATACCGGCGCCTCTGTCGGTTCGGGGGCGGGTTCCTCCGTTGCGGCGGGTGCGTTGGCGGCGAGAGGGACGGTCTCTGTCCGGTCGCCGCAGCCGTGGAGAAGAACGGCGGCGAGCAGCACTGCGGCGAGCGATGCGAGACGGAGCATTTTTAATTTCATGGAGACGATCCCCTCCCGGAATTGCTTTTTTTCAGAACATGCGATACAATATAATAATATTCCCGCCGCGGCGTGTCAAATGCGATCGGACTGCGGCGGAACAGCGAGGAAACTATGAGACAAAACGCGAATAAAGAGAGACTGCCCCTGCTTTTCGCCGCGCTGCTCGGCGCGCTTCTGCTGTCAAACTGCGGCTATCGCCTGGATGGGATCGAAGCTGTGCAGCCGCTCGCGGACGCGCCCGTCGCCGCGTCAGCGCTGCCGGAAGAGACCGCCGCGCCGCAGGGGAAGACCTATACCGTAACGTACCGCGTGAACGGCGCGGAGACGACCGAGCTCGTGCCCGAGGGCGGCAGCGTGCAGAACATGCCGGAGTTTATGGCGGGCGAGAACTGCGCCATCGTCGCCTGGAAAAATGCCAATGGCACAAAAGTGGATATCCGCACCGCGCCGGTGTATGCCGACACGGTGTATGAAGCCGTCCCCGGCCCGGCGCTCCGGCGCGAAGGGGCGTATATCGCCGCGGAAAACGACGGCCTTTTCCATCCGCTCGATAAATTTACGCGCAGCGACGCTGCCCGCGCCGTGTACGCGCTGCTCGAAACGAGACCGACCGGCGAGACGTTTTTGAAGGACGTTACGACCCACGCCAAATGCTACACCGCCGCAACGACGCTTGTGACGGCGGGGTACATGACGTTGAACGAAGGCCGGTTCTACCCGGACGTTGCCATTACCCGCGACGATCTTACGGCGCTGCTCGAAAAGGTGTTCTCTCCCGCGGCGGTGGAGCGTGCGCTTGCTGATATGACGGACGAAACACCCTTCACCCGCGCCGAGGCCGCGGCGGCGATCAACGCGCTGCTGGAGCTGGACGCGGCGGGACTTGCCAACGCGCCGTACTTTCCGGACGTCGCCCCGGACATGGAAAACTATGCCGCTGTGGAGCTGGCCGGGCAGAGCGGGACAATCTCCTGGCTCAGCGGCGACAAGGCGGAGCCGGGCTTTATCAATCTGGACGGATATCTCTACTGCGTCGGTGACGACGGCTACTTCCTGCGCGATACAATGGTCGGCACGCTGTACTTTGATATTTCCGGCCGGTATACGAGCGGGGACGACGCGCTCGATACGTTCGTCGCTGATATCATCGATGCGAACACGAACGCCTCCATGACCCGCGAGGAAATGCTGCGCACGGTGTACGAGTATGTGCGCGACCATTATCTCTATCTCAAACGCAATCTCTACGAGGTCGGCGAGACCGGCTGGGAGATCCCCGAGGCGCTGCTCATGTTCCAGAGCGGCAAGGGCAACTGCTATAACTTCACCGCCGCGTTCTGGTCGCTCGCGCGCGGCATCGGGTACGACGCGGTGTGCTACAGCGGCCTCGTCGGTGTCGGGCGCGACCCGCACAGCTGGGTGGAGATCACGTTCGACGGCATCCCGTATGTGTTCGATGTGGAGACCGAGATGTCCTACCGTCTCGTGAACGACTACATAACGAGCATGTACTGGAAGACCTATGAGGAGGTCGCGGCGTGGAGCTATGTCCGCACGCCGGAGGAAGCCGCCGCCACCGCGCCGGAAAACGCGGGCTGACGGGGCTTGACATCCGCGTTTTCCTGTGGTAGATTACCCTTCGCTCGCTCGGAGGGCGCGCTGTTCAAAGGAAACGGCAGCCGGATAAGGCGCAGACTGAAATGTCTGTTCCTTGTCCGGCTTTTTTTCATGCCCGCATAGAGCGGGAAAAAGACAAAGAAGGAGAAAACGATGGACATTCTGCACGGAAAAATCAAACCGCTTTATTTCAAATATCTGTCCGCTGCGTTCGGCAGCGCGCTGATATCGAGCATTTACGGCGTGGTGGATATGGCGATGGTCGGCCAGTACCAGGGGCCGGACGGCTCGGCGGCGCTCGCTGTGGTCGCGCCGGTGTGGAACGTGATCTACAGTCTCGGCCTGCTCATGGGCATCGGCGGGAGCGTCCTGTTCAGCATGCGGCGCGGCGGCGGAAAAAGCCGCGGCAGCGAAAACCAGTTCTTTACCGCCGCCGTCATCGGCTCGGTGATCCTCGCGGCAGCGGCGTGGGCGGGGATGATCCTTTTTGAAGGCCCCATCCTGATCTTTTTCGGCGCAAACGAAACGCTGCTCCCGCTCGCGGAGGCGTATCTGCGCCCGGTGATGTATGTGCTGCCGCTCTTCCTCTTCGGACAGATGCTCGCGGCATTTATCCGTAACGACGGAAATCCCGGCCTTGCGACTGCCGCGGTGCTCTCGGGCGGCATTTTCAACGTGTTCGGCGATTATTTCTTCGTGTTCACCTGCGATATGGGCGTGTTC
>CAVEPP010000078.1:4632-7385 GCA_963617605.1 Alloprevotella sp.
TGTTCGGCGCAGGCCTCGCCACGGCGATCGGCTGTATTATCTCGGTTTCCGTCATGCTCACGCACTTCCTCCGGAAAAAGAATACGCTCCGTCTCGTGCGTGTGGAAAAGCTGGGACGCACGCTCGGCAAGATCGCCGTCACGGGCTTTTCGACCTTCTTTATCGATATCGCCATGGGCATTCTCACGGTGCTCTTTAACCGGCAGATCATGCGATACCTCGGTGCCAATGCGCTCGCGGTGTACGGCCCGGTCATCAACGTGAGCACGTTCGTGCAGTGCTGCGCCTACAGCGTCGGCCAGGCGGCGCAGCCGATCCTCTCAACGAACTTCGGCGCGCGGCAGGGCGGACGCATCCGGGAAACGCTTCGGCTCACCCTCGGCACGACAGCGGTGTTCGGCATTTTCTGGACGGCGCTGAGCCTTGCCTGCCCGAATCTCTATATCCGTATCTTTATGAACGCCACGCCGGAGATATTTGCCATTGCGCCCGGCATCATCCGCGCGTATGCGCTCTCGTTTTTACTGCTGCCGTTCAATATTTTCTCGACGTATTATTTTCAGGCGATTTTGCAGCCGCGCGTATCGTTCACCGTATCCGTGGAGCGCGGTCTCGTGGTGAGCGGAGCGCTCATCCTTCTTCTGCCGCCGCTCTTCGGCGCGGACTCGCTCTGGTACGCCATGCCGGTCACGGAGCTTGTGACGGCGGTATATGTCGCCGTATCCATGAAAAAATACACCGGCCGTCTGCCGGAATGACGGATCCCCGGGCAGAATTTCCTTCTGCCCGGGGTATTTTCATAGGACGAACCTTCCGCACATATAGATAAACTGCCGGAAGGGGAGTGGTGCATGATGCAAACGAACAGAGAGGAGCGGGCGTGCGAGCTGGCGAGGTGGATCGTAGAAAACAATGCCACCGTCCGCGCGGCGGCAAAGCGCTTCGGCATCTCCAAAAGCACGGTGCACAAGGATCTGTCCGAACGTCTGCGGCAGATCGACCGGCTGCTGTATGAGAAGGTGCGTCTCGTTCTCGAACAGAACAAGGCGGAACGGCACCTGCGCGGCGGCGACGCCACCCGGAGAAAATATCTGCACGCCGGGACGCCCGCTCCCGAAGGGGGAAAAATACACGGTTGAAAGAAACACAAGGCGGGCTGCCGGGGATGCTCCGGCAGCCCCAAAATTATTTTTTTCCGCCCAAAACGAACACCATGCTCATCGGAACATACAGCACAAGCGCGGCCACCGAAACAACAATACCCATTTTTCTTTCCTCCCTGCAAATTAACATCTTCTTTATGAGACAAGCATACCGCATTGTGTGACCCATAAAACGGACTTCCATAAAGTGTCGATAAATCAACACGGTGTCATCAAAAGAAAAAAACTATAATAATTGATGAGGATCATCTTGCTTTTCGTGTCGGATTTCCGTATAATATGATTGAAATCATCCATAAGGGAGGGCTGATCCTTGATCGTCAATCAGCAGACCGCCGCGCAGAAAAAGGTGGACGAGCTGTATGCCACGCTCGGACGCCGCCGCGGGGCGTCGCCGTTCGGGAGCTGTCCGGTCAATCTGACCGCCTCGTTCGTGCAGCTGTGCCTTGCGCAGAGCTGCGGAAAATGCGTTCCCTGCCGTGTGGGGCTGGACCGGCTGCACGCGCTTCTCGAAAAAATCCTCGACGGCCGCGGCACGACGGACGACCTCCGCGCCATTCGCCGCAGCGCCGCCGCCATTTACGACAGCGCCGACTGCGCCATCGGGTTTGAGGCTGCGCGCCTCGTGCTCGACGGGCTGGAGGCTTTCCGGGACGATTACCTCTCCCATATCGAAAACGGCGTATGCACCGCGGCGTTTGATGCCGTGCCGTGCGTGGCCGGCTGCCCGGCGAATGTGGACGTGCCGGGGTATATCGCTCTCATCCGCGAGGAACGCTACGCCGACGCCGTGCGCCTCATCCGCAAGGACAACCCCTTCCCGGGCGTCTGCGGCCTTATCTGCGAGCACCCGTGCGAAAAGCACTGCCGCCGCCAGATCGTGGACGATTCGATCAACATCCGCGGCCTGAAGCGCTATGCGGTCGAGCGCGCGGGCATCGTCCCCACGCCGGCGTGCGCGCCGTTCAACGGCAAGACGGTCGCCGTCATCGGCGGCGGCCCGGCGGGACTTACGGCGGCATACTATCTTCAGCTCAAGGGCTATCATGTCACGGTGTTTGAAAAGCACAAACGTCTCGGCGGCATGCTGCGCTACGGCATTCCGAGCTACCGCTTGCCGGACGACGATCTTGACCGCGACATCAACGCCATTCTCTCCACCGGTATTCAGGTCCGGCTCGGCGTGGACATCGGCCGGGAGATCACCTTCGATCAGATCCGCAGCGAGTATGACAGCGTATATATCGCCATCGGCGCGCAGATCGTCAACCGCATGAATATCCCCGGGCAGGACAGCGAGGGCGTGCTCTCCGCGGTCGAACTGCTCGGCGCGGTCGGTGCGGGCGAAGCGCCGGACTTCACGGGCAAGAACGTTGTTGTGGTCGGTGGCGGCAACGTCGCCATGGACGCGACGCGCACCGCCAAGCGCCTGGGTGCGGCTTCCGTTACGTGCGTGTACCGCCGCCGCATCGAGGATATGACCGCCGCGCGCGAGGAGATCGACGGCGCTATCGCCGAGGGCTGCGAGATCATGCCCATGCTCTCCCCGGTGCGCATCGAGACCGAGGGCGACCGCGCTGTTGGTATTGC
>CAVEPP010000079.1:0-7378 GCA_963617605.1 Alloprevotella sp.
CAAATAAAAAGCCGCCCCCGGTAGGGGGCAGCCTGTAATGGTGTTGCGATTGGCGAACTTTTTCATGCGCCTTGAGGCGCGGCTGTCCTTTGCCCTTATAGGGCTTGTGCAAGCCACCGGCTACGCCGGTGGTCTTGACTATTTCAATCAGTTTTTGGAGAACTCCGCGAGCTCGAGGCCGGGGTTCTGCTTGAGCGTGTAGGCGATGTTCCATTCGCCGCCGAAGAGCAGGAGGTTGTTGCCCTTGAAGTCCTGCACCCACTTCGTATCGCGCGTGAGCGTGAGCGTCGAGGGGTCGGTATCGCTCACGATCCAGCGGATGTTTTCATACGGCAGCGCGCGGCGGCGCACGGCGGTGGAGTATTCGCTCTGCAAGCGGTATTCGAGCACATCGAACTGCAGCACGCCGACAACGCCGACGACAACTTCTTCGAGGCCAGTGTTCGGCTCGTGGAAGATCTGGATGGCGCCCTCCTGCGCGATCTGGCGGATGCCGGTCTCAAACTGCTTGCGCTTCATCGTGTCCTTGCGCTCAAAGGCCGCAAAATGCTCCGGCGCGAACGTCGGAATGCCCTCGAAGCGGACCTTTTTGTCCTTGGAGCAGATCGTATCGCCGATGGAGTAGATACCGGGGTCAAAGACGCCGATGATGTCTCCGGCGTAGGCCTCGTCGATGATCTGGCGCTCTTCAGCCATCATCTGCTGCGGCTGCGCGAGCTTGATGGGCTTGTTGCCCTGCACATGGAAATATTCCTCGTTGCGCTCAAACTTGCCGGAGCAGATGCGCATGAACGCGATGCGGTCGCGGTGCGCCTTGTTCATATTCGCCTGGATCTTAAAGACGAACGCCGAGAAGTGATCGTCCGTCGGCTCGACCGGCTCGCCGTCGGAAAGGCGCGCGAGCGGCGGCGTTGTGAGTTCAAGAAAGCTCGCCAGGAACTGCTCCACGCCGAAATTCATCAGCGCCGAGCCGAAGAACACGGGGCTCAGATCGCCGCTGCGGACGAGATCAAGATCAAATTCGTACCCCGCGCCGTCGAGAAGCTCCACATCGTCGCAAAGCGTATTATACAGCCGCTCGCCGAGCGATTCACGGAGGCCGTCCTCGTTATCCATGGAAAGCTCCGTCGCGTGGATGGCGCGGCTGCCCGCGTGACGCTGCGTGAAGGCGAGCACTTCCTTCTTCTCGCGGTCGTACACGCCCTTGAAGTCTACGCCGCAGCCGATCGGCCAGTTCATCGGGTACGTGCCGATGCCGAACTCCTTTTCGAGCTCTTCGAGCAGATCGTAGGGGCTGCGCGCTTCGCGGTCCATCTTGTTGATAAACGTGAAGATGGGGATGTGCCGCATGGCGCAGACCTTGAAGAGCTTGCGCGTCTGCGGCTCGATGCCCTTGGCCGCGTCGATGACCATGACGGCGCTGTCCGCCGCCATGAGCGTGCGGTAGGTGTCCTCGGAGAAGTCCTGATGGCCGGGGGTGTCGAGAATGTTGATGCAGTAGCCGTTATATTCAAACTGGAGCACGGACGACGTGATGGAAATGCCGCGCTGCTTTTCCAGCTCCATCCAGTCGGAGACCGCATGGCGCGCCGCCGCCTTGCCCTTTACCGAGCCGGCGAGCTGGATCGCCCCTCCGTAGAGAAGGAGTTTTTCCGTCAATGTCGTTTTGCCCGCGTCCGGGTGGGAGATGATCGCAAACGTCCGCCGCCGCGAGATCTCCCGCTGTAAGTCACTCATGTTGTTTCATCCTTCCGGTAAATTTTTTTCGAAAAAATCTACCGTCTTTTTAATCCTTCATAGCCCGTTTCTTCCTTCAAAAAAAGTATTAACATTTATTTTTACCATATTTAAAAAGAAAAAGCAATGCGCGCATTGGAAAAAAGCCCTTGACTCTCCCACAGTGGGAGGCATTATGATGCATACGAGCTCAAGAAAAAGCCGGAGGTACCGCCATGCTGAAGATCGGAGAATTTTCAAAACTGTCCAGAGTCAGTGTCCGCATGCTGCGCCACTATGACGAGATCGGTCTCTTAAAACCCGCCGAGATTGACCGCTTCACCGATTACCGGTATTACCGGGAGGATCAGCTCCCGACCATGTGCCGGATCACGGCGCTCAAGGATATGGGGTTTTCCCTCGCCGACATCGTAAAGATCCTTGAGATCTACGACGACCACGAGGCATTGGAGAGCTATTTTTCTGCCCGGCAGCGCGAGCTGGAAGAGCTCGCACTAGACACGGCCCGCAAGCTGACGCTTCTGGACGCAGCCAGAGAACGGCTGAGAAAGGAACAGACCATGAGCTATGATATCACGCTGAAAACGATCCCCGAACGTTACGCCGCCACCGTGCAGATGACCATTCCCCGCTATGAGGACGAGGGCATGGTGTGGAGCACGCTGGTGGGCGAGACCTGCCGGATGAATCTTGCCGAGGCTGACCCGTGCCTCTGCGCCGTAACGTTCCTCGACGGCGAATACAAGGAAACGGACGTGGAAGTCCTCGCCTGGAAGACCGTGAAGGGCAGCTATCCCGACACGGAGCACGTCAGATTCCGCACGCTGCCGGAGGGCACGGTCGCGAGCTGCATCTACCGCGGCAGCTACGCGCAGATCACCGACGTATACGCCGCCGTGATCCCCTGGATCGAGGCGAACGGCTACGAGACCGCCGGGCCGATGTTCAACATCTACCATGTGAGCCCACACGATACGAAGAACCCGGACGAATTTGTGACCGAGGTGTGCTATCCCATTAAGAAGAAGTAACCCTCCCGCGAAAATATCCCCCGCGCAGCCGCATCAATGGCTGCGCGGGGGATCCTTCTTTTTATTATCTTATTGGAGCTCTGTATACGGCGTATAGTCGAGCGCCGTATAGTGGCTCGTGTGCGAATCGACGATGGCCTGGCAGGTCGTCTCGTCGGACGGCGTATCGTTGGAAACGTCGTAGTCCGTATCGTACGTCATGTACCACGCGCCGGATTCGCTTGTCACGCCCTGCATGAGGGCGAGCTCGCCGTTCTGGAGCGCGTAGTAAAGCCACACGCTGCTCGCCGCGCCGTTTGATCCCTCGTTCGCGATGAGCCAGGCGTCCTCGTCCGCGAGGTATTCCACATAATACTTATCTCTCGCGTGGCTCTGCGCGAGCATCACCGGCGCGCCGTCCTTGACTGTCCAGATCTCCAGCACCACGGGGTCGGTGTCCGCACCCGAGATCGCGCCGATCACCATCTCCGGCGAGCCATCGCCGTCGAGGTCCGGGAAGAATACGCCGACGTTCGCGCGCGCGTCGCCTTCATAATAATACCCGGCAAGCTCGCTCATGCCGTTTTCAAGATACCGCGATTCCGGCCACTCCTCGGAGAGCGCCGCGGCGTAGCGCATAAAGTGCGCGGCATAGAGCTTCCGCCCCTCTTCGGCCATGTTCACGATGCCGGACGGTTCCTCCGTCGACTGGGAAAACGGCTCTTCCGCAGGCTCGGCAGTCGGGTTTCCCGTGGGTTCCGCCGCAGCGGTCGTCCCGGGCGCTGCGGTCGGTTCCGCGGTGGCCGTCGGCTCCGGCGTTGCGGTTGGCGTCGGGTCAGAGGCGGGCGCGCCGCAGGCCGTCAGCAGCAGAGAGGCCGCCAGCACAAGCGCGCCGATCCATTTCATCTTCTTGTTCATTGTATAACCTCCTGCGGCCGGGTTTTCGGAGCCGCAGGATATTGGACGCGCCATGCGTCAGGATGGTTCACACGGAGTGGCTAAATTTGGTTCCTGCTGTGCCGCCCATGCCCAGGCGCGCTCGTCCACGGCGGTCGTACCGTCGCGCAGCGCCGTGATCTCCCGCAGGCAGAGCGGCACGGCGGCAGTCAGGAATTCCTCCGCGATGGCCTTGGTGAAGTACACGCACTCGCCCGGCGGGGGCAGCGTCGTGAAGTCAGTATGCAGCTCGGCGAGAAATCCCGGCAGTTTGAAGTCGGAAACGGCGCAGAGCGGTTCGGCGGAGAAGTTCTCCGGCGCGGTGAGATCGTCCCGAAGTGCGTATTTCGCAATGGCCCAGGTGTTCAGGATACGGTAATCGTCGTAAAGCCGCTCAACCTTCTGCGGCGAGTCCACCTTCCAGCCGTGGTCGAGATAGAAGATCTTGCGGAACACGATGTCCTGCACAAGATGGAGATAGTACCCGAGATAGAGCGGATCGTCCATCTTGTCCGCGAAACGGGCGCGGAAATCACTGAGCGCCATCATCGTCTTCGTGCCGCCGTCGATCCGCACGCGGAAATGCGCGCTCACGCGCTCTCCGGCGTCCGGCAATATTGCGCCGAGACGGAAGCGCTTCTCGTCCGTCACAGGACGCTCATCCAGAATGAGCTTTGCCGCGGCAAGATGAAGAATACGGGATGCCATGGTCTTTCCTCCTGTATACGAAAAAGACGGGACGCCGCCCGGAAGGCGCATCCCGTCTTTTTCCCAAAAATTACTTGAGGCCGTACTTCTTGTTGAACTTGTCCACGCGGCCGCTGGTATCGACCAGCTTCTGCTTGCCGGTGTAGAAGGGGTGGCACTTCGAGCAGATCTCGACGGTGATGTCCTTCTTGGTGGAAGCGGTCTCGATGACCTCGCCGCAGGCGCAGCGGATGGTCGTGCGCTGGTAATTGGGATGGATTCCTTCTTTCATGTCGTTCACCTCATGTTGGGCTGCCCTGAGGCCGAATGCTCGGAGATACAAGGCGCAACGTAAATTATAGCAAACCGCGCTGCGCAATGCAAGCATTTTTTGCGTCCGGCCAAAAACTCTCCAACGGACAGCAGATGGCGCGCTTTCCCCCGCGGAATTCATAGAAAAAGAATAAGATTTTCCATGGATGGATATTGAAAAAAAATGTTCCATCCGGCGGATATTATGGTATAATCGCAATATGTGACAATATGGCGGAGAATTCCCCGTCTCCGCCGGCAGTTAAGGAAAAGCAAACCAAAGGAAGAAAGGAAAGAAGCTATGTTTCCTATCGTAAGCAAGCGGCCCCTGAATGAGGCCGGCACGGTCCTTGAGTATGTCATCAAGGCCCCGCTGGTCGCCAAGAAGTGCCTGCCCGGTCAGTTCATCGTCCTGCGTCTGGACGAGCACGGCGAGCGTGTTCCTCTGACGATCGCGGATTACGACCGCGAAGCGGGCACCGTCACCATCATGGTGCAGCCCGTCGGTCAGACGACCCGTATGCTCGAGCTCATGGAGCCGGGCGACTGCCTCGCCGACTTTGTCGGTCCCATGGGCAAGCCCACCCAGATCGGCGGACAGAAGCGCGTGTGCGTCGTCGGCGGCGGCGTCGGCTGCGCCATCGGTTACCCCGTGTGCAAGGGCTTCTATGAAGCCGGCATCGAGGTCGATATGGTCGCCGGTTTCCGTTCCAAGGACATCGTGATCCTTGAGGACGAGATGCGCGCCCACTCCACCAACCTCTACATCTGCACCGACGACGGCAGCTACGGCGAGAAGTGCTTCGGCAACGCCAAGCTGGAAGAGCTCATCAAGTCCGGCCGCGAGTATGACGAAGTGTTCATCATCGGGCCTCTGAAGATGATGAAGTTCACCGCTCTCACCACCAAGCCCTACGGCATCAAGACCATCTGCTCTCTCTGCCCGATTATGATCGACGCCTCCGGCATGTGCGGCGGCTGCCGTCTGACCGTGGGCGGCGAGACCAAGTTCGCCTGCGTGGACGGCCCCGAGTTTGACGGCCACCAGGTCGATTGGGACGAGCTGATCGCCCGCAACTCCTTCTACGCCGGCGAAGAGACCGCCGCGAAGGAACATATCTGCCGCATCACCGGAGGTGTAAGACATGGCTAATATGAGTATGACGAAGAACCCCATTCCGGAGCAGGAGCCTCTGGTACGCAACAAGAACTTTGACGAGGTCGCTCTCGGCTACACCGAGGAGATCGCCATCGACGAGGCCAAGCGCTGCCTCAACTGCCGTCAGCATCCCTGCGTCAACGGCTGCCCGGTGAACGTCCGTATCCCCGAGTTCATCGCCAAGGTCGCCGAAGGCGAGTTTGAAGAAGCCTACAAGATCATCACCTCCACCAACAGCCTGCCCGCCGTCTGCGGCCGCGTCTGCCCGCAGGAGCATCAGTGCGAGGGCAAGTGCGTCCGCGGCATCAAGGGCGAGAGCGTCGGCATCGGCCGTCTCGAGCGCTTCGTCGCTGACTGGCACGCCGCCCACGCCGACCCCAACGCGAAGGTCGAGAAGCCCGTTTCCAACGGCCACCGCGTCGCCGTCGTCGGTTCTGGCCCTGCCGGTCTGACCTGCGCGGGCGATCTCGCCCGTATGGGTTACGAAGTCACCGTGTACGAGCTGTTCCACAAGGCCGGCGGCGTGCTGGTGTACGGCATTCCCGAGTTCCGTCTGCCCAAGGCGATCGTGGCGCGCGAAGTCGCCGCGCTCGAAGAGATGGGCGTTAAGATCGTGACCGACGCCGTCATCGGCCGCGCGATCTCCATCGACGAGCTGCTTACCGAGGAAGGCTTCGAGGCCGTGTTCCTCGGCTCCGGCGCGGGTCTGCCCCGCTTCCTCGGCATCCCGGGCGAGAACCTGCTCGGCGTTTACTCCGCCAACGAGTTCCTGACCCGTATCAACCTTATGAAGGCTTACCGCGAAGATTACGACACGCCGATCAAGCACCACAAGTGCGTCGCCGTCGTCGGCGCCGGCAACGTCGCTATGGACGCCGCCCGCTGCGCGAAGCGTCTCGGCGCGGAGCATGTCTACGTCGTCTACCGCCGCGGCATGGAAGAGGTCCCCGCCCGTAAGGAAGAGGTCCACCACGCTCAGGAGGAAGAGGTCGAGTTCAAGCTGCTCACCAACCCGGTGCGCGTCATCGGCGACGAGAAGGGCTATGTGACCGGCATCGAGTGCATCAAGATGGAGCTCGGCGAGCCCGACGAGAAGGGCCGCCGCCGTCCGATGCCTGTCGAGGGCTCCAACTTCGTGCTCGAAGTTGACGCCATGATCGACGCTCTCGGCACCAGCCCCAACCCGCTGCTCCGCATGACCACCCCCGGTCTGGAAGCGGACAAGCACGGTTGCCTGATCGCCGACGAGAAGGGTAAGACCACCCACGAAGGCGTGTTCGCCGGCGGCGACGCCGTCACGGGCGCTGCCACCGTTATCCTCGCCATGGGCGCCGGCAAGACCGCCGCTACCGCCATCGACGAGTACATCAAGAACAAGAACGCCTGAGTTCTTACATAGTCAAGACCACCGGCGTAGCCGGTGGCTTGCACAAGCCCTATAAGGGCAAAGGACAGCCGCGCCTCAAGGCGCATGAAAAAGTTCGCCAATCGCAACACCATTACAGGCTGCCCCCTACCGGGGGCGGCTTTTTATTTG
>CAVEPP010000080.1:0-7365 GCA_963617605.1 Alloprevotella sp.
GCCAGCCGCTCACCTGCCCGGAGCTTCCCGAGGGACACACGCCCACGCTCCCGCAGCTCGAGCAATACTGCCGGAAGCTCGATCTCTATTTCTCGTTTTCCAAGGCGTTCGGCTGCCCGGTCGATCGGGACGCGCTCTATGAAAAGCGCGAGGACTCCGCCGAGAGCATCAACCAGATACTGCTCTACAATCTCAAAACAACATCCGCTTCTGCGCGCGCTGCGGCGCGGCGCTCCCGCTCCATCAGAGCGGGCGGCTCTGCCAGAGCTGCTACCGGAAGATCAGCGCTCTCCGCCGCCCGACGCGGTGGTAATAAAAAACGGACCGCGCCTCCCGAAATCGGAAGGCGCGGTCAATATTTATTGGGCTTTCAGGCCGTATTCCGCGGCGAGGGCAGCAAAGGCGGGCAGAGAGCGGCGCAGCCGCTCTTCCGGCACGCAGTAGGCAAGGCGGGCGTAGCCCGGACAGGCGAAATCGTCGCCCGGCACGAGCAGAAGATCGTGCGCCATCGCTTTTTTGCAGAAGGCGCGCGCGTCACTCTCCGGCGATTTTACGAAGAGATAGAACGCCCCCTGCGGCTTTGCGCAGGAAAAGCCGAGCGCAGTGAGACCTTCGCAGATGAGATCGCGGTTTTTCTTATACTCGCGCAGCTCTCCCGTCTGGCCGAGGCACGCGGCGCACACGCGCTGGAAAAGCACCGGCGCGCAGACATACCCCAGCATCCGGCCCGCGCCGGAAACGGCAGCGCGCAGCGCAGCGCGGTCTTTGCTCTCCGGCGGCACGGCGAGATAGCCGACGCGCTCGCCAGGCAGCGAGAGGGACTTGCTGAACGAATAGCAGTAGATCGTGTCGGGATAGAAATTGGGGATGTACGGCACGGCGTCGCCGTCGTAGACAAGATCGCGGTACGGCTCGTCCGCGAGGATGTAGATCGGGTGGCCGTACTCCGCTGAGCGCTCGGTAAGCAGATCGGCGATCTTTCGTATACTCTCCTCTCCCAACACAACGCCGGAGGGATTGTTCGGAGAGTTTAAGATCACAAGCCACGTTTTTCCGTTCACCGCCGCGGCAAAGGCCTCATAGTCGAGCTGGAACGTCTCCGGCTCGGAGGGCACCTCGCGCATGACGCCGCCGGCGGCCTCGGTATAGGTGCGGTATTCGGAAAAGTACGGCGTGAGTGTGATGCACTCGTCGCCCGGCGAGAGCAGCGCGCGGCAGCCGATGGCAAGCCCCGCGGACGCGCCGCTCGTCATGTAAATATCCTCCGGCGCATACGCCATGGAGAACGCGCCGTTCAGATACTCCGCCACAGCCTTGCGCACCTCCGGCAGACCCTGATCGGGGCTGTAGGCGTGCAGCTGCGTGGGGGACATTTCCTTCATAAGACGCTGCGCCGTCTCCTGCACCGCCGCGGGCGGCGCAATGCTCGGCGAGCCGATGCTGAAATCGTAGACGTTTTCCGCGCCGACCTCTTCGGCGCGGCGCATGGCGTAATCGGCGATCTCCCGGATGGGGTTGCCGGACGCGCCGAGCGCGTATACTTCGGATGGGATCATGTGGTTTTCCCCCGGTTCACAAGATATTCGACCGCTCTCCGGTAGCCGTCAAAGCCCAGCCCGGCGAACGTCTTTTCGCACGCCATGCCCGCATAGGACACGTGCCGGAAGCTCTCGCGCTCCTGAATATCGGTGAGATGCACCTCCACCGCCGGGAGCGCCACGGCCTTGAGCGCGTCGAGAATGGCGACGCTCGTGTGTGTGTACGCCGCGGGGTTGATGACGATGCCGTCCATCCGTCCGAGGGCGGACTGGATGGCATCGACGATCGCGCCCTCATGGTTGGACTGGAAGAGCTCGCACTCCGCGCCATATTCCCGGCAGGCTTCGCGGATGAAGCTTTCGAGCGCGGCGAAGTCGTTTTTTCCGTAAAGCTCCGGCTCGCGCACGCCGAGAAGGTTCAAATTGGGGCCGTTGATGACAAGGAGCTTCATAAAATCACCTTGCGGATATCCTCCACGGTGTCCTCCAGCGCGCGGTTGTTGTCGATGATATAGTCCGCAAAGCGGAGATAGCGCTTTTCACGCATTTCATACATGGCGTTGAGATTCGCCGCGCGGGAGAGCGGGCGGCCGTCGCGCTCGAGCTTGTCAAGATCGCGGCGCAGCCAGAAGATAACGCCGTTCTGGTGGAGGGGCGCATAGTTTTCCTCGTGGAGCACCGCGCCGCCGCCCGTGGCAACGATCGCACCGAAGGCGCTGCCGAGCTCGCGCACGGCCTCGCTCTCGTGCTTGCGGAACGCGGATTCGCCCTGCATCGTGATGATCTGCTCGGGCGTATAGCCGGTGTGCTCTTCGATATAGGCGTCCGTATCGAGCACCTCGCGGCCAAGCGCCTTGCCGAGCGCCTCCGCCACAACGGACTTGCCGCAGCCGGGCATGCCGATGAGGACGATGTTCATCGTCTTGCTCTTCACAAGGTCGATGGCATGCTCCAACGCGCCGTCAGGGACTTTTTTGCCGGTGAAAATTTCGCTCGAGCGGATGGCCTGCGCGGCGAGCATCACCATGCCGTTCGCGTAGGGGATGCCGAGCTTTTCCGCCTGCAGCAGGAGCTCCGTGCGCACGGGGTTATAGATAAGATCGACGACGGCGCGGCAGTTCGGGAAGCGCAGCAGGTCGATGACTGCTTCGCCGTTGTGCGGATACATGCCGACCGGCGTGGTGTTCACGATGAGCTCGGCATCCGTGTGGCGGGAGAGGTTGGAATAATTGTCCTTCCCATCGCGGGAAACAACGACGATCTCACTCGCCTGCTGCTTTTTCAGCGCATACACTACCGCGGCAGACGCGCCGCCGCTGCCGAGCACAAGCACCTTTTTGGCGCGCGGGGAGAACACCGCGCGGCGCAGCAGCTCTTCAAAGCCGTAGACGTCCGTGTTGTCGCCGTAGAGCTTGCCGTCGGCGCGGCGGACGATCGTGTTGACGCTGCCGATGGCGCGCGCCGTTTCGGAGAGCTCGTCGCAGAGCGCCGCGGCGCGCTTTTTGTAGGGGATCGTGACGTTCAGCGCGTCAAAATCGCCCTTCCGAAGGAAGGTTTCCACATTCTCCGGCTCGGTCTCATAGAGCTTGTACTCATAGTCGCCGAGCATGGAGTGGATGGCCGGGGAATAGCTGTGGCTGAGCTTTTGTCCGAGAAGTCCGCAATGCATCATGTCAAATTACCTCACTATAGCTTCCAAGATAGGTGTATTCCTCGCTGATGTCTCCAAGCTCGCTCATAAGCTGGAGGAACGCGGGGTCGTACACCGGGTTTTCCAGATCGAAATAGAACATGAACTCAAAGTTGCGCTCCGGGAGCGGGCGGCTTTCGAGCTTGTTCAGGTTGATGCCGAGCGCATAGAAGCGCGAGAGCACTTTATAAAGCGAGCCGGGCTCGTGGCGCAGCGTCATCATCAGGCTCGTCCGGTTCGCGCCGGGATAGATTTCCAGATTGCGCGCGATGCAGATAAAGCGCGTATAGTTGTTCGCCGTGTCCTGCACGGAGGGAGCAAGGCATTCCAGACCGTACAGCCGCTCGCACGCGCGTGTGGAGAGCGCTGCAACATCGTCCCGCCCGGACTCCGCGACAAGCTTTGCCGCGAGCGCCGTATTCTCGCACGGGATGACCTTCACACCCGGAAGCGACGAGAGGAACTTGGCGCACTGGCTGAGTGCCTGCTCGTGCGAATAGATCTCGCGGATGCCGGAGAGCTTCGCGCCCGGCCGGGCGAGCAGGTTGTGGTCGATCTTCACGCGCACCGAACGGACGATGTGGAAACGGTGGCGCATCATGAGATCGTACACGGCGTTCACCGATCCGGCGGTGCTGTTTTCGATGGGCAGCACCCCGTAGCGGCAGAGACCCTTTTCGATGGCGTTGAACACCGCATCGAAGCTTGAAAAATACAGCTCGTTCGGCAGACGGAACAGCCGCTCGCACGCAATCTGGGAGTTTGAACCTTCCACGCCCTGACAGGCGACGGCGGCTTTCTCCGGGAAAAGCGGCGGCGTCTGCTCGATGGCCGTCTGAATACTCTCCGCGAGCGGACTCCGCCTGTGCAGCAGGCGATTCTGACGGCTGCGGCTCAACTCAAAGAGCAGCGCGTAGAGCGACACGGCGTAGCTTTGCAGCTCCTCGGGCGCTTTTTCGCTTACGGCATAGAGCTTTTCCCGCTCCCGCCGCTCGTCGAGCACCGGAAGGCCGTGTTCGGCCTTATACCGGGCAATATCCCCAGCGATGTCCATACGCTCGGCAAAGCATCGCAGCAGCTCCTCGTCCACCGCGTCGATCCTGCCTCGCAGTTCGTCCATGTTCATGGCTTTCTCCCTCTTTCCGAACAAAGAATATCATATAGTACGACCGCAGCCGCCGCTTCCACGCAGGGAACGGCGCGCGGCACGATGCAGGGGTCATGCCGGCCGGCGATCTCGATCGTCGTTTCGCGCATCGCGGCAAGGTCTACGGTGCGCTGCCGCCGCGCGATGGACGGCGTCGGCTTGAACGCCGTGCGGAACACGAGCGGCGCGCCCGTCGTGATGCCGCCGAGAATGCCGCCGCAGCGGTTCGTCTCGGTGACGGCCTTCCCGCCGCGCAGGACAAAAGCGTCGTTATTCTCGCTGCCGCGCAGCGCGGCGGCGGCGAATCCCGCGCCGAACTCCACGCCCTTCACGGCCGGAATGCCGAAGAGCGCAGCGGAGAGGCGGCTCTCCACGCCGTCAAAGAGCGCGTCGCCGAGGCCCGCGGGCAGGCCGAGCACCGCGCACTCCACCACGCCGCCGACGCTGTCGCCGTCGGCGCGCGCCTTTGCAATGGCAGCGAGCATATCCTCGCCGCGCGCTTCACTGAGCGTCGGAAAGGGATTTCCCAGCGTGGACACCGGGAAAATGCCCTCGTCGGCGATACCGGCAATGGAGGCGATGTGTGAAACGATGCGGATGTTTTCTTCTTCCAGAAGCTGCATGGCGATGCCGCCCGCAACGCAGAGCGGCGCGGTGAGCCGCCCGGAAAAGCGTCCGCCGCCGGATAGATCGACGGCCTCGCCGTCCTTTATGCGGGCAGTAAAGTCCGCATGGCCGGGGCGCGGCGTATTGCGCAGGGGCTCATAGTCGCCGGGGTGTGCGTCGCCGTTGCGGATGACCGCCGTGACCGCGCCGCCGCACGTGACGCCGTTTTTCACGCCGCTGAGAAAGAGCGGCGCATCGGTCTCGCGCCGCGCGGTAGCAAACGCCCCGCGCCCCGGCGCGCGCCGCGCGAGGAAGGCGTTGAGCGCGTCCATATCGATGGCGAAGCCCACGGGCAGCCCTTCCATAACGACGCCGATGGCCTCGCCGTGCGAAGCGCCGAAAATGGTAGTGCGAAATTCCTTTCCGAGACTGCTCACGGCATTTCCTCCCTTCTCAAAGCGTTAAAGTCCTCACGAAAGCGCGGATAGGATTTGTTCGTACACTCCCAGCCCTCGACCGTGACCGGTTCCGTGCAGGCGCACGCCGCCACCGCCGCCGCCATCGCAATGCGGTGGTCGTGCTGCGCGCTTACCGCGCCGCCGCGAAGTCCGCCGCCGTGAACGACAAGTCCCTCCGGCAGCTCTTCGATATCCGCGCCGAGCGCGGAGAGCATTGCCGCGGTCGTTGCGAGCCGGTCGGATTCCTTGAGCCGGAGCCGCGCGGCATTCACCACGCGCGTCTCCCCTTCCGCCGCCGCAGCGAGCGCGCAAAGCGCGGGGATGAGATCGGGAACGGGCGCGGCGTCGATGACCGTGCCGCGAAGCGCACCGCGCCGCACGGCGATGCCCGAAGCCGTTTCATCCACAACGGCTCCCATCGTGCGGAGAATATCGAGCACCGCGCGGTCGCCCTGCGCGGAGTCGGCACGAAGACCGGAAACGGTGATGCCGCAGCGCGAGAGCGCGCCCATGCAGAGAAAGAACGCCGCCGAGGAATAGTCCCCCTCGACCTCGACCGCGGCGGGCAGGGCATACGTCTGCCCGCCGGGGATATTATACCCGGAATCGGTCTTACATAGCCGGACGCCGCTTTGCGCGAGGGCGTTTTCCGTCATGGCGATATAGCCCTCGCTCTCGCGTGTGCCGGTGATCGTGAGTGTGCTGTCCCCGGAAAGTTTTGGCAGCGCGAAGAGCAGCGCGGAGATATACTGCGAGGAAATGTTTCCAGGAAGCGTATATTCACCCGGCGTGAGTCTGCCGGAGCAGAAGAGCTTCCCGTCCTCGGATCGGAACATCATGCCGCCGCGGACAAGCTCGCTCAAAAGCGGCTCGAGCGGGCGTTCGGGCAGCCGCCCTTCCCGCAGGAACACCGCGTCCGCGCCGAGCGCGCCGACGACCGGGAGCAGGAACCGGAGCGTCGAGCCGCTCTCGCCGCAGGGCAGGATGCAAAGGCCGTCCGGCACAGTTTTGACCGGCTCAACGCGCAGCGCGCCATCCTGCTCCGCGATCTTCGCGCCGAGAGCGCGAAGGCACGCGGCCGTGGCAAGAATGTCGGCGTTCAGCCCGTCGCAGCGCACCGTTACCGGCGCTTTGCCGAGCGCGGCGCAGATGAGCAGGCGGTGCGCCTGCGATTTGGAAGCCGGGATGCGCACCGCGCCGGTACGTGTTCCCGGGGTAATGACAAAATTCATTTTGCGCCCCCCTGCCGGAGCCATCCGGCATAGTCGGACGCAGCGATCTTTTGCACGGTGCAGCGTCCCAGCCCCTCAACGGTGATGACGGGAAGCGTTGAGCCCGCGCGTTTTTTGTCCGAAAGCGCGGCGTTGGCAAGCGCTTCCGCCGTGTACGGAAGCTCGGTCGGAAGACCGCATTTTTTGATAAGCGCTTCGATGCGCGCGGCGTCCCCTTCGGTGCAGAGACCACGCGCGGCGCACGCGCGCGCCATGGAGCACAGCCCCATGGCCACGGCGCTGCCGTGGGAGAGCGAATAATCGCTCAAAAGCTCCGCTGCATGCGCGGCGGTGTGGCCAAGATTCAAAAGGCGCCGCGCGCCGGTATCAAACTCGTCCGCGGCGACGATATCGCGCTTTATCTCCACGCAGCGGGCGAGAATATCTTCCGATATCTCGTCCGGCAGGCCGCTTTCCAGCCGGGAGAAAAGCGCCTCACCGTCCAGCACGCCGTATTTGATGATCTCGGCGCAGCCATCACGCCGGACGGCGTCCAGAAGCGTTTGGAGCGCGTCCGTATCGCACAAAACGAGCGACGGCTGCCAGAACGCCCCGACAAGGTTTTTTCCCGCCGGGAGATCGACCGCCGTTTTCCCGCCGACGGAGGAATCCACCGCGGCGAGAAGCGTTGTGGGGATCTGCACGAGCCGGACGC
>CAVEPP010000081.1:0-7315 GCA_963617605.1 Alloprevotella sp.
CGTAAGGAGCGGGCCATGTTTAAGGTCATCAAATACGAGGGAAAAGCCCGACGCGGCAAATTCCAATGTGCCCACGGCGGCGAGGTGCAGACGCCGGTATTTATGAACGTCGGCACGCAGGCGGCGATCAAGGGCGGCCTCTCCGCGGACGATCTCCGGGAGATCGGCTGCCAGGTCGAGCTTTCCAACACCTATCATCTGCACGTCCGCCCGGGCGATGAGCTGATCCGCGATATGGGCGGGCTGCACCAGTTCATGCGCTGGGACGGACCGATCCTGACCGACTCCGGCGGATTCCAGATTTTCTCACTTGCGCAGCTTCGCAAGATCAAGGAAGAAGGCGTATACTTCAATTCCCACGTGGACGGACGTCATATCTTCATGGGTCCGGAGGAGAGCATGCGTATTCAGGCCAATCTCGGCTCGGATATTGCCATGGCGTTTGACGAATGCGTCGGCATCCCTGCGCAGCGGGAGTACTGTGAGGCATCGTGCGCGAGAACAGTGCGCTGGCTTGCCCGCTGCAAGGAGGCTCTCGCACGCTATACCGCGGAGGACAATGCCGTCAACCCCGGACAGGTGCTCTGGGGCATCAATCAGGGCGCGGTGTACCACGATCTCCGCGTCCGCCATATGCAGCAGATCGTGGAACTTGATCTTCCGGGCTATGCCATTGGCGGACTTGCGGTAGGGGAGACCGCCGCGGAAATGTATGACACGATCTCCGCCGTGGAGGAGCATATGCCACAGGATAAGCCGCGTTATCTTATGGGCGTTGGAACGCCAGGGAACATCATCGAGGCAGTATACCGCGGCGTGGACTTTTTTGACTGCGTGATGCCGGCCCGCAACGGCCGCCACGGACACCTCTATACCTGGGAAGGCGTCATTAATATCAAGAACGAAAAGTACGCGCGCGACGAGCGCCCGATCGACCCGGAGTGCCATTGTCCGGTCTGCCGTAAGTACAGCCGCGCGTATCTCCGCCATCTGATGAAGGCGGAGGAGATTCTGGCGCTTCGCTTCTGCGTGATGCACAATCTCTTTTTCTACAACTCTCTGATGGAAAGGATCCGCACAGCGCTTGACGAAGGACGATATCAGGCATTCCACGATCGGTATGTCGAAAAGTTGGATAAGAGAATATAATTCTCTTGCTTTTATTGGAAAACATCGGTATAATCAGTAATTGTAATTTACATTGGAGGGTTAACCCATGAAAAAGATCCTTGCAACTGTTCTTGGCGTGATTTTTGCCATGTTCGCATTTGCCGGCTGCAATACGGCCGCCGCGGACGGAACTGCCACTGGCGCCAGCGGTTTTACGAGCCTCATCATGATGATCGTTATCATCGCTGTCTTCTACTTCCTGATGATCGTCCCCGAAAAGAAGCGCAAGAAGAAAGCGCAGGAGATGCGTGACAGCATCGAGGTCGGCGATAAGATCGTCACCATCGGCGGCATGGTCGGCAAGGTCGTCCATGTCACCAGCGACAAGATCACCTTCGAGACCGGTGAGGACCGTGTCCGCATTGAGATCACCAAGTGGGCCGTTTCCAGCAACGAAGGCAAGGGCGCCAACAAGGAAACCTCTGATTCCGAGGAGTCCCTGGGCAACTGATCGCATCCAGCACAAAACGTATAAAAGCACCCCCGCAGGAATAAGTATGAACGTACTTATCTGCGGGGGTGTTTTTATGGTCAAACAACAGCCAAACCGAAGAGGACAGGTCATGGACGCCGTCCGGTCCGGGAGCATTATGGCGGGGTTATCGCTATTGCTTATTCTCCCGGCAGCGCTGCTGATCCGGGAAGGAGCGCTGCCGGAAAATTCTGTGTATCTCTCTTCGCTTATCTGCGCCGGCCTTGCGGCGCTCGCATCGGAGTGCGCGTTTTTTTCAAAGCGCAGGGGAGGGTATGCGTATATTCCACTTTCCGCACTTGTTGCGACGCTGATCCTTCTTCTGGTTGGCGCTTGTATCCCGATGAATGACTGGGACTTTGGTTGCATTTTAAAGACGCTGTGCGTTATGACGGCTGTAATGACAATTGTTTATTTCATAAAAATGAACAAAAATAACAAAAAATCGCAAAAGAAACGAGCGCTGTATTACAAATAGGAATCAGCAGTTTGAGTTGACATAAGCAAGTGTACTGCGCCAATATCTTGGGGTTATAACAATACGTAATCGCAAAATACGGTAAAAAATCCTTGATTTTCAATGGTTTTCTGACTTGCGGTTGCAAAAGATAACATAATATAGTTTACATAAAATATAGACATAATTCACAAAGTTCTAAAATTAAGGAAAAAGGGATTGATAACTTTATGAATCTGCGGTATAGTGTGCATACAACAGATTATGTAAATTATTGTTTTATGTTGTTTCTTTTGCCGCGAGGTAAGGAGATGACATGAACGAACCTATGGTTGACGCGGCGGTTTCTGCGCCGCTCATTTTTCGCTTTTCCAAGCCGGCCCACCGGATTCTTCCGCTGGCTATTTGCTTTGGTGCGGCGCTGGGAACGCTTGCCGTATCCTTCTTTCCGCACCTTGTGCCGGATGGCCTTGCGTCTCTTGCGGACGCTGCGCTTTCTGATTCAACCGGGTATCTCCGGCTTCTTTGGACTTATTCCGCGCCGTGCTTGATAACGGTGTTTCTCTCTGCCGTTCTTTTCGGCTTTCTGCTTATCCCGATCCTTTTTCTTTTTCGGGGCTTTCTCCTTTCCTACAGCATATCGGCGCTGCTTACGAGCGGTGTTCCTGCCGGAAAAGCCTGTCTGATCATCGGGATCCCCGCACTCTTTTCTCTTTCTGCTTTATTTTTGCTTGGTGAGGAAGCGTTCTGTTCCTCCCTTGACATATATCGAACCTGTCGAGGAAACCCGCGCATCCGGTTTTCATTTGCTTCCGCAGACCGGCTTCTGATCGCCGCATTGCTTTTGTCTGCCTCGGCGTTCGTTCGACAGCTTTTGGTTCCGTTGTTATTATAAAAGAGAAAGAAAAGAGGAAGGAGGGCGTTGCTATGGATAATTCCGTCTGTTTTGAAAAGTTCAAAGACTATCTTGCGAATGTAAAAAAAGCTTCCAGCAACACCCTGAGTTCGTATCTCCGCGATATCCGTCAGTTCGGAGAATACCTTGACTCACACGAAACTGTCGGATACACCGAGGCGGACGAGGAAGTCCTGAACGGATACATTTCCTGGTTGCGCGGAATGGGGAAATCGGTAGCGACCGTTTCCCGTTCTATCGCGTCGCTGAAATGCTTTTATACATTCCTCATTCTCCAACGCATCGTAAGCGAAAACCCGACCGGCAAGCTGGTCCCGGATAAGTGCGAGCAGAAGCTTCCGCAGATCCTCACGAGCAGCGAGGTTGAGCTCCTGCTTGAGCAGCCGGAATGTACCGACTTTAAGGGCTACCGCGACAAGGCGATGCTGGAATTGCTGTACGCTACCGGCATCCGCGTGAGTGAGCTCATTTCGCTCAATGTGACGGACGTGAATCTGACAGCCGGCGCGATTCGCTGCGTCAGCCATGACAAGGAACGTTATATCCCGCTTTATCCGGCAGCGATCCGGGCGCTGAGTGAGTATATGGAGTTCGTTCGTCCACAGATGCTTGCAAGGAAGGATGAGACGTCTCTCTTCGTGAATGTCAGCGGCGAGCGCATGTCCCGGCAGGGCTTCTGGAAGATCATCAAGTCCTATCAGGCAAAGGCGCATATCGAGAAGGATATTACGCCGCATACGCTGCGCCATTCCTTTGCCGCACATCTGCTGGAAAACGGCGCGGATATCCGGGCAATCCAGGAAATGCTCGGCCACGCAGATATCAGCTCCACGCAGATCTATTCCCAGCTTGTCAAGAAGCAGCTCAAAGATGTGTATCAGAAATCACATCCGCGCGCCTGATTTCGGGCAGTTTCAACTATATCGGCAGCAAGGCGTCTCAAAAGTTTTTTGAGACGCCTCTTTATTTTTTGTAATCGCTGTGTTACAATGACATGAATACATTGGGAGGTTAGCAGCTATGCCTGAAAACTATATCACCAGCCAGACGGAAAAGGGGAATATCAGCATTTCGGAGGACGTTATCCAGGTGATGGTCAACGCCGCCGTTTCGGAGATCGAAGGCGTTGCGGGGCTCTCGTCTGTGCCCGGCGCGGATATCGCGGAGTTCCTCGGCATCAAGAGCGCGACTACTCCGCCCAGCGTGAAGATCTCTGCAGAAAACGGACAGGCAGTCATCGACATCCTTATCATGGTCCGCTACGGCTACGGCGTCACGGTCGTTGCCAAAAAGGTGCAGGATCAGGTCGCTGCGAGCGTGGAGGACATGACCGGACTCAAGACCGTTGTCAATGTGCATATCACGGGCATCGCCTTTGATAAGACCGATATGAAAGGGTAATTCTCTCTATGACGAGAACGAATGCACGGCAGCTGGCGCTTCAGCTCAGCTTTGCCGTTAACGCCGGCAGCGATGTTGGGCCGGACGCCTTTTTCGACGAGGACTATTTCCGCGCTCTTTCGGCAGAGGATGCTCTTTTTACAGAGATCCCCGGCGAAAGGGAACGCGCTTACATCAATGCCCTTGTGAACGGTGTGCGCGACCACCGCGAGGAGCTTGACGCTCTCATTGAGCAGTTTTCCCACGGCTGGAAACTCTCGCGCATTTCGCGCACCGCTCTCGCCGTGCTGCGCGTCGCGATTTATGAGATCCTTTATATGCCGGATATCCCGGCGGCGGCGTCCATCAACGAGGCCGTTGAGCTTGCCAAGGGATATGACGAGCCGGAGACCGTCCGCTTTATCAACGGTATTCTCGGCAGCTTCATGCGCTCCCGCGGCGAGGTTGTGGAGGAAACGGCTGCCGGTCCGGAGACCGCGGAAAACACGGCAGCTGAAACGGTGCCCTTGACGGAAGAATGACGGAGATTTCGCCGCTCTCTGTATCGGAGATCACGGAGCATATCCGCGCTATCGTGGAAAGCGACGGCGCGCTGCGCCGCGTATACGTCCGCGGCGAGCTGTCCAATTATAAGATCTACCCCTCGGGCCATCATTATTTCACGCTCAAGGATGCCGGCGCATCGATCCGCTGCGTCATGTTCCGTGCCGACGCTTCCCGGCTGCGTTTTCGTCCGGAAAACGGCATGGGCGTGATCTGTGCCGGGCGTGTCGCCGTTTATCCGCGTGACGGAGCCTATCAGCTTTACGTCTCCGCTATACAGCCGGAAGGACTGGGAGATCTTCATGCAGCGTATGAACAGCTCAAGGCAAAGCTTCTTGCCGAGGGTCTGTTTGCACAGGAGCACAAAAAGCGGCTTCCCGTCATGCCGGAGAAGATCGCGCTTATCACCTCCGGCGCCGGTGCCGCCGTGCAGGATATGATCCGCATTCTCGGCAAGCGCTGGCCGCTTACAAAGATACTCGTAATGCCGGTGCGTGTGCAGGGGACGGAAGCCCCTGCGGAGATCGCAGGCGCAGTCCGGTATGCGAATCGGTGGAACGTGGCAGATCTTATCATTACCGGACGCGGCGGCGGCTCGATCGAGGATCTCTGGGCATTCAACGATGAGCGCGTTGCCCGCGCGATATTCGCTTCCGAGATCCCGGTCATCTCTGCCGTCGGACACGAGCCCGATGTGACCATCGCCGACTTTGTCGCCGATGTTCGCGCGGCAACGCCGTCGAACGGCGCGGAGATTGCCGTGCCGGAGCAGTTGGATGTTCGCGCGCAGCTTCTCGCGCTGGAAAACCGGCTCGGTCAGGCGGAGCGGAAACGGCTTGACGCGCTTTCTGCGAGGCTGAAGGAGTTGGCCGCCCGACCGGTCATGCAGAGCCCGACCGGATTTCTTCAGAACCGGCGGCTCGATATTGACCGGCTGTCCGACCGTTTGAATGCGGCGGAAAAGCATCTTCTGCTCGCAAAACGGCAGGAGCATGTCCGGCTCGTATCCTCGCTCGAAGCGATGAGCCCGCTCAAGGTGCTTGCGCGCGGCTTTTCTGTTGCGACCGACGCGACCGGAACGATACTCAGAAACGCCAACGCTGTCGCGCCCGGCGACAGCGTCCATATACGGCTCGAACACGGTGCACTTGACTGCCGTGTGGAGCGTCAATCGGAGGTACAATGATGAAAAAGCTATATCGTATGGTTGCGTTTGCTCTGGCAGCGGCGGCCCTTTGCTTTTCTCTGACGGGCTGCGGCATCTCCGACTTTTTCAAGAACAAGGATAACGAAACGCCGGACGATCCAAGCGTGTCTCCCTCGACGGCTGCGACAGCGACACCCGAAGCGGCGACGCCTGTCCCGGAGACCTCCGCTACGCCGGAGCCGACAAAAGAACCGGTGAAGGTCGAGATCTTTTATGAAAACGAAGCAGTGACGGCGCTCAGCTTCCAGACATCCACGGTCATTCGCCTGCAGGCGGTGGCGAGCGACGGCTCGACCGGCGGCATCTGGACCTCCAGCGACGCATCCTCCGCCAGCGTGGATGAAAACGGTATCGTTACCTGCTGGAAGGTCGGCAACCCGAAAATCACCTATACGCTCGGGGATGCTTCCGCATCGGTTTCGCTCACTGTTACGGAGCCGACGATCAAGATCTGCTATGGCGGTACGGAAAAGACCGATATCAGCCTCAGCAGTCAGTGGGGTTATGAGATCCAACTCGCTGCTGTTGTTACGCCGGAGGGAAGCGAGGTCACGTGGTCCTCGGAGGATCCAGCTATTGCGGCAGTGTCCGAGACCGGACTTGTCACCGGCAAGAAAATGGGCTATACGAACATCGTGTGCAAGTCCGGCACAGCAAAGGCTGTGTGCATCATCCGTGTGACCGATAATCCGCCCGCGGCAGCCGCGGCGGCAGCACAGGCGACGCCCGATCCGAACGACAAAACGCCGCGCGTTGTAATCACGTGCTTTGGCCTGCCAAACTCCGACTTTACGATCTCCGTCGGTCAGTCGGTCGATCTTAACTGCACAATGTATAACATCGATTCCAGCACGAACACAGAGACCTGGACCATCGCCGATACCGCCATTGCCACGGTTAATGAAAACGGCGTCGTTACCGGCGTGAAAGAGGGAACGACCAAGGTCATCTGCGCTGTCGGCGATGTGAAATGCGAGACGATTGTCCGCGTCACCGATAAGAAGAGCTGAAAAAACGGATAGGGGTAATACCATGGCAGAACGCAAAAGCGCAAAACCGAAAACCTTTGAGCAGATGCTCACCCGGCTTGACGAGATCGTCCGCTCTCTGGAAAAGGGCGATGCTCCGCTGGAAGAGTCCCTCTCACTC
>CAVEPP010000082.1:0-7292 GCA_963617605.1 Alloprevotella sp.
GCCTCCTGCGTTGCGGGAGGTATCTGATTTCCGATGCAAAGATAAGTGAAAAGATGCGCCTTGGGAATCCGGTAGGCTCGTCCCACCTTGAGGCAGCAAATCTTTCCTTCTTTCAAAAGCTTGTATCCGGTCTTTGTACTGACCGAGAGAATTTCGCACATCTGCTCAATGCTCATTACGTCCGGATAGTCCTTGAGCATCAGACGATATGCTTCCCGCTGGGAAATCACAGTCGTTTTTTCTGTATTCATACCTCCACCTCATTTACTGCTCAAGGAGCCTCAAGCTCTTCCGGTATATAAAGGCCGAGGCTGATTTGGAGGGCTTCATTGACGCCGTCCATCTGTTCGCGGCTGACACGCCCGATATACGGAAGACAAACGGAAAACCGTCTGCCTTACTGCGCTCTTCTGCCTTGCGGCGCTCGTCTTTGCCCTTTGCCGCGGAACGCCGAACGGTTCGCCGTGGTACATGCTGCCCCTTGGATTTCTCGTGATGATCCCGTTTGTCGGCATTGCGGAGGAAGCCGGCTGGCGCGGCATTTTGCAGCCGGAGCTGGAAAAGCGGATGAGGTACCCGATCAGCGTACTATCTGTCGCCGGCGTATGGGCGATCTGGCATATAGATCAATGGTTTGATCCCACGTCCAACCACTATGGAGACAGCTTTCTCGGATTCTGCATCAACATTCTTGTCTGGGCCTTTGCGCTGGCGGCGCTTTACAAGGCGACAAAGAGTGTCTTGGCCTGTGCTGCGTACCATGCGTTCGTGAACGCCATCGGCGCGATATACGATTGGAACATGCTTTTTGACCCCTTCCCCGGAGATGTTTTCACGAACATCTACCGTGTCGTACTGCTGGCATTTTCCATCGCGCTGTGGCTCTGTGCGGACAGGCGCGAAAAGAGGAACGACGCGCCCGATGTGCAAACAAATGCATAGCACGGCGTTCCGGAGCCATCGCCGCCATCTTTTTCTTGCAGTTTTTACAGAAACCTTATATAATCGTTTTGTGGTCTAACCACAAAACAATTGAGAGAGGGGTATTCAATGGCAAAGGCAAAATACGACGTTGTAATTGTCGGCGCTGGTAACGGCGGACTTAGCGCAGCAGCATACCTCGCAAAGGAAGGCAAGAAGGTTCTCGTGCTGGAAAAGCACAATCTCCCCGGTGGCTGTGCCACTTCGTTCCGCAGAGGACGCTTTGAATTTGAAGGCACGCTCCACGAGCTGTGTCAGATGGGCAAAGGCGAGCATCAGGGCGCGGTGCGCACGCTGCTCGACGGCTACGGCCTCAACGTGGACTGGGTCTCCACGGAGGAAGCGTTCCGTTCCATCAACACGGATCCCGATACCGGCTTTGACGTTTTGATGCCCGTCGGCGTGCAGGCGTTCATCGACGAGATGGAGCGCGCCGTTCCGGGCTCGCGCGAGAGCATCACCACGGTGCTGGAGCTTGGACGCATGCTCACCGACGGCGTGGGCTGGCTCGCCGCACACCACAACGAGCCCTCTCCCCCGGCCAAGGTGGAGATGCTGCTCAAGTACCACGATCTTATGAAGGTCGTCCCGATGACGACGGACGACATGCTCCGGCGCATCGGCGTGCCGGATAAGGCCCGCGAGATCTTCGAGTCCTACTGGGACTATGTCGGCGTGGACTCCACAAAGATGAGCTTCGCCGTTTACGCCTTCATGACCTATACATACCTCACGCAGAAGCCGTGGATGGCGCGCTACCGCAGCCACGAGATCTCCCTCGCGTTCGACAAGTGCATCCGCGATATGGGCGGTGAGATCTGGTACAACACGGAAGTAAAGAAGATCGACGTGAAGGGCGGCGCGGTGCATGGCGTCGAGCTCGCAGACGGCACGTATATTCCCTGCGAGCGTGTGATCTCCAACCTGATGCCGCACGTTGTGTTCGACCGCATGGTGGACAAGGCGGAGGTGCCGGAGCGCGAGCGCAAACTGATGAACGCCCGCAAGCTCGCACAGAGTGCATTCACCGTGTATCTCGGTCTCGATATTCCGTATGAGCAGCTCGGCTTCAAGGCGTACGACACATTTGTCCGCTCCACGGGCGACACGCTCGCGCAGTATGAGAATGCTGCGGCGATCGACACGCACAAGGATTACTGCGTTACCATTATCAATGAAGCGATCCCCGACTGCACGCCCAAGGGCACTTGCATGGTGCAGTTTGCGAAGTTCTATACCGAGGACGCCTTCGCCGACGTGAGTGTGGAGGATTACTTCAAGGTCAAGGATGCTATCGCGGAAGAATGCATCACGCACTTTGAAAAGGTCGCGGGCATCGATCTTCGCAGCCACATTGAAGAGATCGTTGTAGCCTCGCCGGTCACATGGGCGCGCTATCTCGGCACGCCGCAGGGCGACGTTTACGGCTACGCCTGCGGCACATGGGACGGTATGTTCCCGCGCGTGCAGAGCGGCCACAAGCTCGACTATACCATCAAGGGTCTGCGCTTCTGCGGCGGTCACGGCACGCAGATGGACGGCTATTCGCAGGCGTATCTCTCCGGCGCGGAGCAGGCACGCTATACGCTTCTTGATATGAAGGAGGGCAAGTAAGATGGCGAAGTATAACTACGATAGATCTGCTCTCAAGGGACTGGGCGTCGGCGCGTTCCTCGGCGAGGTCAAGCTGCGCGAGCAGCACATCGCCGCCGCGACCGATGAGATGCCGCAGTCGATCTACAACGCGAACATCCTCGCAAAGAAGCTGCACCCGGCAAAGCAGTTCGTCAAGGTCGCAAAGGTCGTCGATCACGGCGACGCAAAGAGCTTTGTGCTCGTTCCCGATCCGGCGCGCGGCACGGAGGAGATGGCGTACTTCCGCGCCGGTCAGTATACGACCGTGGAAGTCACCATCGGCGGCGCGACGCTCTGGAAGCCCTACTCCATCTGCTCCGGCCCCGCGGACGCGCTCAAAGGAAGCTACACCATCACCGTCCGCCGCTCGAAGGGCGGATACGTTTCCGAATATATCCTTGATAACTGGAAGGAAGGCACTGAGGCCGTGATCTCCGGTCCGCAGGGCGATTTCTACTATCTGCGCCTGCGCGACGCCAAGCACGTCGTCGCCATGGCGGGCGGCAGCGGCATCACGCCGTTCCACTCTATGGCCTGTGCCATTGCCGACGGCATTGAGGACTTTGATCTCACCATTCTCTACGGCAACCGCACACGCGAGTCTATCCTGCTGCGCGACGAGCTCGACGCCGTCGCCGCGCGCTCGAATGGCCGGGTGAAGATCGTCCACGTGCTCTCCGACGAGGAAGCCGAGGGCTACGAACACGGCTTCATTACAGCGGAGCTTATAAAGAAGTACGCCGGAGACGGCGACTATTCGCTCTTCCTCTGCGGCCCGAAGGCGATGTACGCTTTTGCTGACACGCAGATCGCCGCGCTTGGCCTCCCCCGCCGCCGCGCCCGCAAGGAGCTTTACGGCGATTACGGCGACCCCGCGCGCAGCGCCGCTTACCCTGCCGCCGCAGCCGGAAAGACCTACACCGTCACCGTTACGATCCGCGGCGAAGCGCAGACCGTTCCCTGCCGCGCCGACCAGACGCTTCTCTCCGCCATGGAGCAGGCGGGCATCAAGGCCCCGTCCCGCTGCCGCAGCGGTGAGTGCGGCTGGTGCCACTCGCTGCTGCTTTCCGGTGAGGTGTTCGTCCCTGCCGAGGCGGACGGCCGCCGCGAAGCGGATAAAAAGTTCGGCTGGATCCATCCCTGCTGCACTTACCCGCTCAGCGACGTAGCGCTCGACGTTCCGGCGCTTCTCTAAGGTCTCTGCCGCAGCTTTTTCCCGAATAATACGGCAGCCGCCGCGTTTCTTTTCGGAAACGCGGCGGTTTTTCGCATTTTCTCTTGTCTTTTCCGCTGGATATGGTATAAATATAAATAATTAAATATAATTCATTTACGGAGTACTTAATATGTGCGATTTCATCATAGAAAATGCCCGTCCGGAGGACGCCGCGGCGATACTGGAATACCTGAAGATCATCGGCGGAGAAACGGACAATCTCAACATGGGCGCGGAGGGGATGCCCATTACCGTGGAAGCGGAAGAGGCATTTCCCCGTTCCATGATCGATTCCGCCGACGGCGTGATGTACGCGGCAAAGGCCAGTGGCGAGATCATCGGCATCGCCAATGTCAACCGGAAGAAGCGCCGCATGAGCCACCGCGCCTCGATTGGCATCAGTGTCCGCCGGTGCGCGTGGCACGGCGGCGTCGGTACAGCGCTGATGGAAGCTCTGATTGCTTTCGCCCGGAAAAACGGCATTGAGCAGCTGGAACTCGAGGTACGCTCTGACAACGACCGCGCCATTCGCCTGTACGAACGGTCTGGTTTTGCAAAGGTCGGAACGATCCCCGCGTTTCTCAAGGTCAACGGAGAATATTTTGCCTTTGATTATATGGTTCTCCGCGTAGCGGATACCATCTGAAACAGATGCATTACGTTCCGGCCAAGGATACCTATTCGACCGCGCACTGCGCGGTATGCACCTTTTACAGTCCATTAACGAGCAGCTAGGTCGCTTCTTCTGCGAAAAGCACACCATGATGCACAATAACGAGGGAATCTTTTCCTATCTGCGCACATTCACGGAAAAGACTGATGAAGTACAGCTGAGCCTGTTCTGACAGCGGGCTTGCGTGGTCATAAAACAGAAATACCCGATCGTAAACCCTTGATATTAAAAGGAAATCAGATAGAGAAATCGGAGATTGTGTGGATAATTATGAGTAAGACAAATGATTCATTTATTGTAAAACAGCAATATGCTACGGAAAAAAATTTAAACACAAGAATATCGATTCATGATATATACTCAACAAATAAGATGGGTTTTGGAAACTGGATTGTTTCAAATTATAGAATTGAAAAAGGGAGCAAAGTATTAGAGATAGGCTGCGGAACTGCAGATATGTGGAAAAACCGGGAGTCTTTGATCGGTGACTGTTCCAAGCTAATACTTTCTGACTTTTCAGAAGGGATGTTAGCCGCAGCGAAAAACAATATCGGCAATTATGATAATGTTGAATATAGGATCATAGATATTCAAGAAATACCTTATGAAGATGGAACATTTGATGTTGTCATTGCCAATATGATGCTATACCATGTGCCAGATATAAATAACGGCTTGGCAGAGGTACGGCGGGTTCTGAAGAACGAGGGACATTTTTATTGTGCGACATATGGAGAGAATGGAATTATAAGATATCTTTCAAAAATTTTTTCTGCATACGGCGTTGAAGATAGCATTAATAAGAATTTTACGCTTCAAAACGGAACGGAGATTTTAAGTAAGTTTTTTTCAAAAATTGAAAAATTAGAATATGTAGATTCACTCGCAGTTACGAATTTAGACGATATGGTGAAATATATTTACTCTCTTTCCAGTATGACATCATTGAATAGTGTACCAAAGCAAGAAATAAAACATATTTTGATGCGTAATACAACAAACGGAATTTTAAATATACCAAAAGAGTATGGAATGTTCATATCGACATAGAAAATAGCAAATACCCGATTTTTGAAAACGGAGGCGCTTATGACATACCTTCTGAAAAACGGCAAGATCTACGACGGGACAGGCTCTGACGCTTTTATGGGCGATATCCTCGTCCGCAATGACCGCATCGAGCGGATCGGCGAAGGGCTTACCTGCGAAGGGGCACAGGTGATCGATCTCCACGGGCTTTCCGTGTCCTCCGGATTTATGGATGCCCATTCCCATAACGACTGGTTTGCTATCCGCCGCGACCCGCAGCCTTTCTTTGAGCCGTTCATCCGGCAGGGTATCACCTCGTTTATCACCGGCAACTGCGGTCTCTCTGCCACGGGCTTTGCACCGGACACGCCGTATCTTGACAAGATTGGCGGCGGTCTCTTCGGCTACCGCGGCGAGGAGACCGGCGTATACCCGTCGGCTGGCGCACTGCTCGACGCCGTGGACGGCCGCTCGCCCTGCAACATTGCCGTTCTTGTCGGCCACTGCTCCGCACGTGCCGGTATTACAGGCTTTGACGGCCGTGACCTGACCCCCGCCGAGGAAGAACAGATGCTCGGCACCATGGAGCAAAGTCTAAAAGAAGGCGCATGCGGCGTATCCCTTGGGCTGATGTATGAGCCGGGACTGTACGTTTCGATCGACGAACTGAAAAAAGTCGCGCGGCTCGCCGAGCGGTACGACCTCCCGATGACCGTACATCCGAGAGCGTGCAGCGCCGTTTCCATGACCTATCCCCTGCTTGGACGGTCCCATCTTCTCTGCGCACTCGACGAGCTGGAGGAGATCAGCCGCGGCACGCACATGAAGCTCCAGTACTCCCACGCGATCTTTGTCGGCCGCCGCTCGTTCCGCTGCAAGGACGAGCTCAAGGAGATCATCTACCGGATGCGGGAAAACGGCGTAGACGCGCAGTTTGACATATATAGCGAGCTGCTCGGCGTTTCCGTCATCACCGTCGTCATGCCGACATGGTATCAGGCGCTCAGTGCCGAGGAGAAGCGCCGCCCGGCAAACAAGCTCCGTTTCTCTCTGCTCGCCAAAATGAGCATCGCGCTCCTCGGCTTCGGCTGGGATGATATCACGATTGCCTACGTCGGCGAGGGGAACGAGCGATATGAGGGCAAAACCGTTGCGCAGATCGCAAAGGAAATGGGCAAGTCAGATATTGACGCCTATCTCGATCTCTGCGAAATGAGCAATTTCAAGGGCCGGGTCAATATGGGGCCGTACAGCACACCGGAGATCGTCAGCGACCTATCCCGCGACGATGTCTGCCTCTATATGACCGACGCCTGGGTCGAACCGCACGGCGTACAGAACCCCGCCATTTACGACTGCTTCCCCAAATTTCTCAAATACTCTCTCAACGGCACCGGCGACACCATGCCGCGGACGATCCGCAAAATGACCGGCGGCGTTGCCGACCGATTCTCGATCCCCGAGCGCGGATACATTCGCGAGGGCTATTTCGCTGACCTTACCGTTTTCGACGAGGAAAAGCTCAGAACCGGAGAAGAGGATCACGGGCATTCCTTCGGCATAGAAAAGGTCTTTATCAACGGCCAGCTCATTCTCGACGGCGGCACGCTCAACACCGACGCCATGCGCACGAGCGGCCGCGCGATGCGCGCCGCGAAGCGATAACCGGCATATTATGAGAAAAGGCTCCGGACGATCGGATCTGAAGTGACCCCAAAAAGTTAGACAATATTTGAAGAAAAAATTGTTCAAGCAACC
>CAVEPP010000083.1:0-5704 GCA_963617605.1 Alloprevotella sp.
CTGCGCCGGCTGCGCCGAGACGAGCTACGCCCGCCTCGTCACCCAGCTCTTCGGCAACCGCATGTACGTCTCCAACGCCACGGGCTGCTCCTCCATCTGGGGCGGACCGGCTGCCACTTCTCCGTACTGCATGGATAAGAACGGCAAGGGCGTTGCCTGGGCGAACTCCCTCTTTGAGGATAACGCCGAGAACGGCTACGGCATGTACCTTGGCCAGAAGGTGCTTCGTGAGAAGTACATCGAGGCCGTCAAGGAACTGATCGCCGTGCCTTACGTCGATGAGGACATCGCCGCTGCCGGCAAGGAATTCCTCGACACCGTCAACGACGGCGAGAAGAACTCCGCCGCGGCCGAGAAGCTCATCGCCGCCATCAACGCCAACCCGAGCGTGCCCACCTGCGAGTGCGACGCCTGCAAGCTCGCCCGCAAGGTCCTCGAGGGCAAGAACTACCTCGCCAAGAAGTCCGTCTGGATCTTCGGCGGCGATGGCTGGGCGTTCGACATCGGCTTCGGCGGTCTGGACCACGTCCTGGCCTCCGGCGAAGACGTCAACGTGTTCGTGTTCAACACCGAGGTGTACTCCAACACCGGCGGACAGGCCTCCAAGGCCTCCAACATCGGCCAGGTCGCGCAGTTCGCGGCGGCCGGCAAGGAGATCAAGAGCAAGTCTCTCGCCGAGATCGCCATGACCTACGGCTATGTCTACGTCGCCCAGGTCGCTATGGGCGCGAACATGGCGCAGACGCTCAAGGCCATCAAGGAAGCTGAGGCGTGGCACGGCCCGTCCCTCATCATCGGCTACTCCCCCTGCGAGATGCACTCCATCAAGGGCGGCATGGCCAACTGCCAGCTTGAGATGAAGAAGGCCGTCGACTGCGGCTACTGGAACCTCTTCCGGTACAACCCGGCGGCGGAGAAGCCCTTCTCGCTCGACAGCAAGGAGCCCAAGGGCGGCTATCAGGAGTTCCTGAAGAACGAGGCCCGCTACGCGCGTCTCGCCACCGCCTTCCCCGAGCGCGCCACCGAGCTCTTCGAGAAGAACGAAGAGAACGCCAAGGCCCGCTACGAGCACCTGCTCAAGCTCAAGGCGCTGTACGAATAATTTCCAACTGCAAAAAGGAGCCGGGATTCGTCCCGGCTCCTTTTCTGTCCACGCCGCGCCTATTGACCGGGCGGCGTGATTTGTGATATGTTTACTGGTACAATTCAAGTCGATACCGGCGGAGAGGAGGAGAGCCATGCACTTTGATAAACGGACAAGCGCCAGCTTGGACTATTTGAAAGCGTTTGCGGCGTTTCTTGTGGTGCTGGGCCACTGCCTTTCCTATTACGCCGCCCGGCAGCCTCTGCCGCTGTTCGCCGGGATCGCCGAGGACCTGATCTACCAGGTGCACGTGCCGCTCTTTTTCACGATCTCCGGCTCTTTGTGCCACCGGCAGCCGCTGCGCCCATACTATAAGAAAAAGGTGCTCCGCGTCCTCGTTCCGTTCTGGCTTTTCGCCTTTTTGAAGGTGTTTTTCAGCACCGTGATCGTCCGGCACTTTGCGCACGCGGATACGATCGGCGGCCAGGTTTACGATGCGTTTGTCATCGGCCGCGCCTACTGGTTTGCGTACGCGATCTTTCTCATGCTGCTGATCGCGCCGCTTTTCTGGGAAAAGGACGAAAAGACCGCTCCCCGAAAAGCGATCATCGGTATGATCGCCGCCGCTGTGTTCTCCGCTGTCTGCTCCATCAAAGAGCTTTCTCTTCTGCCGGAGGTTTTCCAGATCGGCCGGACCGTAAAGCATCTTCCGTTCTTCCTGTCCGGTATGGTGCTGCGGTATTATTATCCAAAGCTGAAAGAATTTTTCGACCGGCGCCATGCCGCCGTGTTCTGCTTCGCCGCGGCTGTCGCCGCGGCGTCCGCCCTCTGCTTTGCGATGCAGTGGAAGATCGATGCATACCTTCGTCTTCTGATTACATCCTACGCACTGATGGTTTTGCTGCTGGCGCTGGCGAATGCCCTTCCGGAAAGCTGCCGGAAGCTGGCGCAGACCGGAAAAATGTCTTACCAGATCATGCTGTTCGACCCATTTTATAAGGTCGTGCTGTTTGCTGCGGCAGGGAAGCTCTTTGGCGGTGCGCCGCTGGCGATCGTCCCGCTCATCGCCGCGGCCGACTTTGCTCTCGGTGTACTCACATGCGCCGTTGTCCGGAAGGTCCCCGTCGTCAGAACGCTGCTTGGATTGTAAAAAAGTAAAGAGGTTTATTTATGCCGAACATTCTCGATTACCTTACCTGGCGCGGCGATGTGCCGTTTTCGGTGTCGCCGCCGAACGAGGTGGACAACTATATCCACTGCAAGATCGGCACGCTCGATTTTACGGGCATCGTGCCGGAAAACGAGCTGTACGTCCCACTGCCGCAGGCGGTGGAGGCGTATTTTGCCGCGGGCGGCGCGGAAAAGCTCGGCGCGCTCAGCTCGCCGTATATCGCTCCGATGATCAGGCGCCTGCCGGAAACGGTGCGCTTCCGCGAAGTGATGCTCACCGGCTTCCGTCAGGCGTTCGACGAGGAAAAGACGGAGCAGTTCTCCGCGCTCACGCTGCGTCTGCCGGGCGGACTGCACTATGTGACCTTCCGCGGCACGGACGATACGATCGTCGGCTGGAAGGAGGACTGCCTGCTTACCGTCATGGACGAGATCCCCGCGCAGCATGACGCGGTCGAGTATTTGACGTGGGCGGCCTCGGTCTATCCGGGGAAGATCGCCGTCGGCGGCCACTCCAAGGGCGGCAATCTCGCCATGTACGCCGCTGCGATGGTGCCCGAGAGTGTGCAGGAGCGCATCGGGAACATCTACAATAACGACGGCCCCGGCTTCCAGGAGAAAATTTTGCAGACCGAGGGCTACCAGCGCATCAAGCCTCGCATCAAAACGATCCTCTCCCAGAACGCCATGGTCGGCACGCTCCTCTGGCAGGACTGCGACTATACGGTCGTGAAGAGTACCGCCGCGCTGCTCGGCGCGCACGACGGCTTCACGTGGGAGACGACGCCTACCGGCTTTGTCCGCTGCGAAAATCTGTCGCCGTCGGCGCGGGCGTTTGACCGCGCGATGGAGGAAGTGCTCGGCGGCATGAGCATGGCCGAGCGGCAGGAATTCATCGAGGAGTTTTTCGGCACGCTCACGGCCACCGGTGCCGTAACGCTCAGCGATCTCTCCGCGCGGATGCTGCGCGAAACGCTGCGCTTTGCCCGCGCCGTGCACCAGGAGCCGAGCCTGCACAAAATGGTCAACGAAACGCTCGAAGCCATGGCGAAGGGCTACGCCGCTGAGCGGAACTGGAGCCTCAGCCGTCTGAAGCTCCCGGCGAATCCCCTCCGGCGCAAAAAAGCCAAAGAGGAGCAGGACAAAACCTGACATGGCATATTTTTAATAACAACAATGCCCCCTTGCGCAGAAAGCTGCGTAAGGGGGCATCATTTATTCAAAGAGAGATCACTTTGAGAGATCACTTTTTCAAAACAAAATCGGGCGACATCTCCTGCCAGTGCGCCATGCGGCGGGCAAGCTCGGCTTTGCTTGCATCGTCCTTGCGCATCGCAATGAGCTCCCAGTCCATTTCACCGAGTGCCTGCACGACCTCGTCGATCTTCTGGTAGGGGATGGCGATGATGTGCCGCCCGGGGGGATAGGTGCCGCGGCGCTTCATGCCGTGGTGCATGCCGGTGATACAGAAATTCACCTTGCCGGTCACGTAAGGATAGCTGTACATCCATGCGCAGCTGAGCACCGACGAGCATTTGCTCTCCCAGAAATCACCGGAAATATAGCTCGTGGCGCGCATGATGATCTCTGCTTTTTCGACCTCGGCGACGCAGACGATCAGATCGGGGTCAAAGTCGCAGATGGCGACAGGGCAGAACACGACGAAATTCACTGAGCCGGGGACGAGCGTCGTCATGCTGTTATAAATGCGCGCGTTCGGCGCGGGCGTCTTGAACACGCCGAAGTCGTATCCCGCCTGACCGCTCGCGCCGAGCGGCGGCTTGGGGATCATGCCGAGCGCCATTTTTCCGAAGCAGTTGTCGTCGTCCTTCGTGATGAAGAATTTCTTCCCGGTCACCTGCGCTTCCTTCACAAATTCGCAGAATGAGAGCGTCTTATCGGTGTGCGCGGTGTTCTCCGGCATGGCGTAGCAGTATTTGACCGCGATGGCCGGATATTCCATTTCGAGTCTGGCGAAAAGATCCTTTGCTTTCTGACTGAGCATGTTTTCCCCTCCTGACGAAAATAATTCGGGTTTACCTTTTGTCGGTGTGCGCGCGCAGCGCCTTGCCGAGCCTTTCGAGTGCGGGTGTGATGTACGACGTGGGGCAGGCAAGATTCCAGCGCTCAAATCCGCGCCCGGCCTCGCCGAATACCATGCCGTCGTCGAAGAAGAGGAACGCCTCGCGGCGCAGCAGCTCTGCCAGCTCGTCCGCGGGGATGCCGAGCGGACGGAAATCCATCCAGAGAAGGTACGTGCCCTCGAGCGGCGAGACGATGACGGACGGGAACTCCCGATGCAGATACTCCACGACAAGACGGCGGTTTTCTTCCAGCACGCCGATGAGCTGATCGAGCCATTCATCGCCCTCGGTATACGCGATGCGGCAGGCTTCCAGCCCAAGAATGTTGCACTTGGGGTTCCCGTCATGGCGCTTGAGCTCTTCGTCAAACGCCTTGCGCAGCGCCTCGTTGGGGACGATCACGCTCGAGGTCTGAAGCCCGGCGAGACTGAACGTCTTGCTCGGGGAGATGGCAGTCAGCGTGTTCTGGGCAAGCTCGTCGCTGATCGAGCCGATGGGCGTGTGGTGGTAACCGGGCAGAATGAGATCGCTGTGGATCTCGTCGCTGAAGAGGATGACGCCGTTCTCGAGGCAGATGCGGCCGATGCGATCAAGCTCCCCACGCGTCCATACGCGGCCGCAGGGGTTGTGCGGGCTGCACAGGATCATGAGCTTCACGTCCGGGCGCTTCGCCTTCGCTTCGAGATCGGCAAAATCAATGGTATAGTACCCGTCCGTGTTGATAAGCGCCGAGCCGACGACCTGCCGGCCGTTCCGCGTGGCGGCCATATACATTGGATAATAAACCGGCGTGAGCAGCAGCACGCCGTCGCCGGGTGCGGTGAACGCATGTACGGCGGTGAAGAAGGCGTTGATGACGCCCGGCGTGCCGAGCAGCCACTCCGGACGGATGTCCCAGCCGTGGCGGTCGCGCTCCCAGCGGCAGACGGCGGCGTTGAAGCGCTCATCCGGGTTGCAGTAGCCGAGCGGGTTCTTATCGAGGAACGCCTTCAGACCGTCCACCACCTCGGGCATGACCTTCAGTTCCATATCGGCGACGGAAAACGGGATGACGCCCTCGGGACAACCGTACTTTTCCATCTCCGCCCATTTCATGCTGCCGGTGCCGCGGCGCGGCTGCACTGTTTCAAAATCGTAATGTTTCATAAATGTTACCTCCCCTTACTGTGGAAGCAAATAATTTAATTGCTTGACAATTTTCTTAATAGTAGCACAACGCAAAACGGAAAGTCAACAGGGAATAACGGGCGAATAACAGAAAAACCGTGTCTTATCGAGTGAAAACGCGCAATTCGTCGCAAACGATAAAAAGATATTTAGAGAATTATACAACATGCCGATTGACGAGCAGAATTTGGTGTGATAC
>CAVEPP010000083.1:5714-7257 GCA_963617605.1 Alloprevotella sp.
TCTGTGGTCACGATTGTTAAGCGATTTAATCAAATTACAAATCGCTCGACAGCGAGGGAAAAAGAAAACAGCGTTCCCCAAAAACGAAAAAAGGAGAGAACCAAAATGAGAAAACTCAGCGGAAAAGACCTCTTTTTCATGGCGATGGGTTCCACCATCGGCGCGGGCATCATCACGAATACCGGCGCGGCGATCGGTATGGCCGGCAGCGGCGTTATCATTGCCTACCTGATGGCGTTCGCGGTCATGTTCATCGCAAACCTCCCCACCATGTTCTTCACAACGGTACACCCGGTCATGAGCCCCCAGTACGTTATGACCTCCTGGATCAGCAAGAAGGTCGCGGGCTTCTGGCTTTACTGCCAGATCTTCGCCGCCTTTGCGCAGGCCTATATGGGCGTTGCCTTCGGCACGTACCTCACCAGCATCTTCACCGGCATCAGCACGAGCGCGGCGGCCTGCATCATCGTGACGCTGTTCTTCCTGCTGAACCTGCTCGATCTGAAGACCTCGGCAAAGGTGCAGAACGTTGTTACCGCAATTTTGCTCGCCGTGCTGCTCTCGTTCATCATCCTCGGTCTCGGCAAGTGCGACATGAACCAGCTCTTCAGCAAGGAGAGCCTGCTCTTCGGCGGCACGCGCGGCATTTTTGACGCTTGCGCGGCGGTGCTCTTCGGCGTCGGCGGCTGCACGATCATCATGAACTTCGGCCCGCAGATCGAAAACCCGAAGCGCAACATCCCCAAAATGACGATCATCACGTTCGTCTGCGCGTTCCTCGCGTTCGGCCTTGTCGCGTTCGTCGGCTCCGGTGTGGCTCCCCTCGCGGAGGTCGCCGGCAAGCCCATGACCTATCAGGCGCAGATCATCTATCCGGGCAACTGGTATCTCCTGTTCGTTATCGGCGGCGCGCTGCTTGCCATTATCACCACCATCAACTCCAACTACCAGCGCTACTGGAGCTCCATTCTCCGCGGCGTGGACGAGGGCTGGCTGCCCGAGTTCATGGGCAAGCGCAACAAGCACGGCATCCCCTGGGTTCTCATGGTGCTCTTCTGGCTCATGGCTCTCATCCCCAACCTGTTCGGCCTGAACATCGGCCAGCTCATCAGCCTCGCCTCCGCCGTTACGCTCATCCCGATGCTCATCCCCGTCTGGGGCTTTGTGAAGCTCCCCGAGCGCGACCCCGAGGGCTGGAACGCCTCCAAAATGTCCAAGACCTTCGCTTCCAAGGGTTCCCGCATCGCGCTGTGCGCTGCTTCCACGATCCTGCTTGGCATCTTCGTTGTGCTGAACGTCCTCAAGTTCAGCAAGGTCGCCGTCATCTTCGTGTGCGTCTACTTCGCGGTCTGCGCGGCCATCTGCGTGTTCTTCGGCGATAAGCTCCTCGCCGCCGGCGAAAAGCGCCTTGCGGCCAAGGGCGAACAGTAATACGATCCATAGAAAAACGGTTTGGCGTTCCGGGTATCCCGGAACGCCAAAGTAAAAAGAAAGACCTGCTAAGAAAAGTCAAGTAGAAATTTCAAGGTAATGCGGTACGCAA
>CAVEPP010000084.1:0-5456 GCA_963617605.1 Alloprevotella sp.
TTCCGGCGTAGCGCGCGCCGAGGATACCGTAGAGCACCGCGGAGATGAGCCACGCGATGCCGGTGGTGGGAGCCATGAACTTGATGTGGTCCCAGATGTCGATGCCGAGCACGGAGGACTGCATCAGCGGCGCATCGGACACGGGCGAGAAGCCGTTGCCGAAGTAAGCGCCGGAGATGACCGCACCGGCCACGACGCCGGCGGGAAGGCCGAGGCCGAGACCGACGCCCATCATGGCGACGCCGATGGTGGCGACAGTGCCCCACGACGTGCCGGTGGGCAGCGCGACGATGGACGTCAGGATGAACGCGACGAGAAGGAACGCGCCCGGAGAGATGATCTTCAGTCCCCAATAGATCAGGGCGGGGACGGTACCGGCGCAGAGCCAGATGGAGACCATGCCGCCGACGGCGATCAGCAGCGCGATAACGCCGATGGCGGGCTTGATGAGATCGAGAGCGAATTTCTCGGTCTCATGCATGCTGTAGCCGAGATAAAGGGCAAACGGGACAAGAACAAGCCACGCGAGCATCATAACGACGACGATGGGCGCCTTGCCGACCGTGAGCATCAGGGTGATGAATGCAACGAGTACGAGGACCGTGAGGATGGAGAAGCCGAGAGTAGCCTTTTTCTTCTCTCGGGGCTGTTTGGTCGAACTCATGGAACAGAACCTCTCTTTTCTTTTTTTCGCGGGACAAGCTGTCTGTCCCGAATTTCCGCGGCTCCGCCGGAGGCGGCGGAGCCCCTTCTTTTTCCATAATTGACCGCAGGTATTCACAAAAAGCCGATTCGGCTCAATGCGCTTTTTTTACGCCTTCTGCGCGCGCCACTCCCGGAGCAGTTCTTCCGAGTTGGTGTTCAAGCCAATGTAGCGGGAGAACATGAGACCGGCGGCGGCTTCGTCGCTCGGGTTCGAGCCGCGGGTCATGTCAAAGCAGAGGATGACCTTGTAGTCCTTGCTTCCCGCGTAATAGGCCGTGCAGAGATCGCAGCAGTTCGTCATGATGCCGGTGATGACCATAACGTCCTTGCCGAGAGCGCGCATGACGAGATCGAGATCTGTCGTCTCAAATGCGGTGACGCGCTTTTTGGTGTTCACGACAACGTCGCCGGGCTTGTTCTCCACAACGAGCGTGCTCCACTTCGTATCCTCCAGCGCGAGATTGCAGAAGTTCTTCGTCATGGCGACATACTCCTCGCCGAGCAGGGAGTAATGTCCCTCGGTGATGCGGCGCCAGGCGGATTCCTTTCCCTCATCGATCTCGCGGCGGTAGGTGTTCACGATATGCACGATGGGGATGCCGAGATCGCGGCAGGCCTGATTGAATTTGTTGACGTCGTCAATGATGTCGCGGCCGCGGGCGCTCGGCGCGGGGCAGTCCGGCTCGGGGTCAAGATGGCCGCCGTGCATGTCCAGCTCGACGATCGCTGCGCGGGACCAGTCGATGTAATCGTCAAAGCCCTCGGGCAGCGCGACCATCTGGCCGTTGATGTTGATCTTCATATCGGTACGAGGCATGTGCGTTACTCCTTTCCCTGCGCCTGAATTTCGGCGGTCAGCTCATCGGCGCGCACGACCAGTCCGATGAACATCGTGCAGGCCTTGGCGCACTCTTCGCCCAGATCCTCAAAATAGGGGTAGAACCGGTCTTCGACGACGAGGCACTTGAAGTCCTTGATCATGCCGTAAAAGCCCGTGCCCATGCCGATGCAGTCGAGCCCGACGCCGACGAACACGATGGTTTTGCAGCCGAGGATCTTGAGCAGGAATTCAAGGTCGGTGCCCTCAAAGGCGCTGTGGCGCTTGGCAGAGAGGAGCTTGTGATCTCCCTCGGCGACCTCGGTGGCAAACTGCCAGAGATCGGTATCCTCCTCCATGGCGGGGTTGGGGAAAGGCTTTTTGCCGGACAGCGGCGTGATGCGCGGATACTGCGCGTTCACCAGATCGAGCCCGCCCTTGCGGAACTTATATCCGGCGTGCACGATGGGAATGCCGGCCTTGCGGCAGGCCGCGTTGAAGGCGTTGATCTCCCCGACCATTTTCGCGCTCTTCTCCGCATCGAAATACTCCGGCAGCAGGTTGCCCTTCTGCATGCCGAGTTCCACGACGACCATGTGTTTCGCGTCCAGAAAATCGTCAAACGCGGGCGCTACCGGAAGACGCCCGCCTTCCACGGGCACACGGATGAACTTTGCTGTGATAGGGGTCTTGGGCATTGCCGTATCTCCTTTCGGTACAGCGGGGATACCGTATCGGTCTCCCCGATCTCTATGGTCTGTACTATAGGGGTTTCGCCGCGTTTTGTCAATACTTTTGTGTCCTGGTTAACATTATTTTTAAATGATTTTCTCTGTTTTATTATCCTTTGTTGAGAATAATTGCAGTCGTTAGCCAACTTTTTACAATTATTTTCATTGTTTTTAAACACTCAGTTTGTTATCGCCACTCGTCGCAGTCGGCAGAATTTTGTTTCCTGCTTCTACAATATTGGACGCATTTCGGAATTTCGTCCGCGGGTATTGAATCAGCGAAAAAAAGATGATACCATAGTATTAGTAAACATACCGTTTTTCATCACAGGAGGCCGCCATGACAAAAAGCGAATTGATCCTTGAGCAATTCCGGCGCTACGCGAACTCCGCCGACATCATGACGAAGCTGCACTCGCGGGAGATCCTCAGCGGGTACGGCAACTCGGAGCTCAACTGCATCGACTGCATCGGACGCATGAAGCACCCCAACGCGGCGCGCATCGCCGAGGAAATGGATCTCACGCGCAGCGCCGTTTCCAAGATTCTGCGCAAGCTGATTGCCAAGGACGCCGCCATTTCCTACCAGCTCCCGAGCAACCAGAAAGAGATCTATTATAAGCTGACGCCCTACGGCCGCGAGCTGTTCCGCCAGCATCGGCTGCGCCATTTGAACTGGGAGCAGCGCGACCGCGACTTTTTTGACTCGCTCGACCCCGTCATACTGGACACCGCGCTCGAGTTCATGAACGCCTACAACGGGTATCTTGAGCGGAAGCTCGCCGAAGAGATGGCCGCCGGAGACCCGTCCGAGCGCATCGACGAGAGCGGCGCGCCGGAGGACGACGGCGTAACGCCGTGCGCGGACAACTTCCTGTAAAATAATCACATTTTATAAAGGATACGAAGTATGAAACCCGTCATCCCCCCGGAGAGCCGCTGCTGGCTGGAGATCGACCTTGCCGCGCTGCGGCGGAATTGCCGCATCATTGATTCCATGTGCGGCGAAGGGTGCACGCCCATCGCCGTTGTCAAAGCCAACGCCTACGGGCTGGGCGCAGTGCGCATCGCGCAGGAGTTTGAGCGCTGCGGCTGCCGGATGCTCTCCACTGCCGATCTTGCCGAAGCGCTGGAGCTGCGCCGCGCGGGAGTCACCGCGCCGATATTGTTGCTCGGCCCGATCGACCCGCTCTGCGTGCCGGAGGCCATGGAAAACGATATTATTGTCCCCGTCGTCGATGCCGTGCACGCGCAGCTTATGGACGCGCAGGCGGAGAGAGCCGGGGGCGTGCTGCGCACGCACATAAAGCTCGACGTCGGCCTTTCGCGTCTCGGCATCCCCGTCCCCGGACGGGAGGACGAGGCCGAGCGCGAGGTGCGCTCCATTCTCTCGCTCCGCCATCTGACGAACGAGGCGCTGATGACGCACATCTCCGGCATGATGGAGCCGGAAATGGACTACCGCAATGTGGAGCAGCTCGAAATGTTCCGGCGCTTCGGCCGCCGGTTTGACGGCATGGGGCGGAAAATGCACTGCGAGAGCAGTCTCCTCTTCCTCTCCCACCCGGAGTATCGGATGGACTATGTCCGGCTCACCTCGGCGCTGCTCGGCATTCAGGCCGGGTACGACACGCTCGGCGTGCGCGGCATCGCGCACTTCAAGACCCGCCTGCTGCAAATAAAGCGCGTGCCGAAGGGGACGAGCGTCGGCTACTGGATGACCTACGTCGCGCCGCGGGATATGACCATCGGCATCGCGGGCGCCGGCTACGGCGACGGGCTGATCCGCTCGCTGTGCGCGGGCGCATGGATGTCCGTTCGCGGACGGCGCGCCGATGTGATCGGCAAGCTCTCGATGAGCTTTGCCGCGCTCGATCTCACGGACATTCCGGACGCGGAGCTCGGCGACGAGGTGACCGTTTTCGGCACTGGCCCAAATGTTCCCTCCGTCGGCGATTATGCCGCGCTGTACGGCGGGCACCCCTGCGAGGTCATCACCATGCTCAAGGAGAGCATTCCGCGTCTGTATATGGAGTAAGAGAGGAATTTTTCCTCTCTTTTTTCCTATATGCCGGAACTTTTTTCCTATGGCAGCGTCTAATGATCAGAACACCCTCGGAAAAACAAATCTTTTACGGGAGGATCCTCCGATGAAAAAGACGACAAAGCTTCTTGCTCTCGCGCTCGTTCTTGTGCTCGCGCTCGGTCTCGCCGGGTGCGGGGCGAAAACCATGCAGACTGCTTCGAGCGCACCGGCGGCCTACGACTACGACGCTGCGCCGATGGAAGAGCCGATGACAGAGGAATTCATGGAAGTCGGCTTTGCGAACACCGCCTCGGGCGATATGCTCTACAGCGGGAAAAACGGCGGCACTGCCGCGGCCGAGCCCGCCGACATGAGCGAGAAGATCATCTACAGCGCGAATGCCCGGCTCGAAACGACCGAATTTGATACCGCGCTCGAAAAGATCCAGACTCTCGTAAAAGAGCTCGGCGGCTTCATGGAGAGCACGAGCGTTTCCGGCAACAACTATTCGAGCATCGCCCGCGGCAATACGGGCGGGCGCAGCGCCTCGTTCACCATCCGCGTACCGAGCGATAAGTTCGCAACGCTCACCGGCTCGCTCTCCGACATCGGCAACGTCCCCTACTGCAACACGTACATGCAGAACGTGACGATGGAGTATTATGATGTGCAGAGCCGTCTCGAAGCCTATCAGACGCAGGAGACCCGTCTTCTCGAAATGCTCGCCGCTGCCGAGACAGTCGAGGATATGCTCGCCATTCAGCAGCAGCTCACCGACGTGCAGTATGAGATCGATTCTCTCTCCGGCCGGCTCCGCTACTACGACCATCAGGTCAACTACTCTACCGTAACGCTCGACGTGACCGAGGTGCGCGAGTACACGCCCGAGCCGACGATCACGCTCACCTACTGGCAGCGCATGACCCGCGGCTTTGCCGAGTCGCTCAAGGATGTGGGCGAGTTCTTCCAGGATCTGTTCCTCTGGCTCGTGACAAGTCTGCCATGGCTCGTGCCGCTCGCCGCGGCCGTTGTGCTGATCGTGTGGCTCATTCGCCGCAGCGTGAAGAAGCGTCCGGAGCGCGCCGCGAAACGGGCGGCAAAGCGTGCCGCAAAAGCCGAAAAGCGTGCGCAGAAGGCCGCGGCCAAAGCCGCCGCCAAGAGCATTGCTCCCGCGGAA
>CAVEPP010000084.1:5466-7256 GCA_963617605.1 Alloprevotella sp.
CGGTTTGTGTTATATTAACCCTACCTGTCGGTCGAGAGGTTTATTTTTTATGCTCTTTCGGCCCATACAGGGAGGCATACGCGCGCAGAAAGCGATGCGTAAATATTACAAGGAGGTGCCGAAATAATGGCGAAAGCAGGTTCGCGGATCAAGATCACCCTGAGATGCAGCGAGTGCAAGCAGCGGAACTACAACACCATGAAGAACAAGAAAAATTCTCCCGAAAAGCTCGAGATGAATAAGTATTGCCCCTTCTGCCGCAAGCACACCAAGCACGTCGAAACGAAGTAATGAATGACGTGAGAAAGGATGCATCCAATGGCTAACGAAGAAAAGAAATCCGCCGCCCCTCAGACGAAGGGCGCAGCCGTCAAACGGACGGACAAGAAGCCCGGCTTTTTCAAGCGCGTTGCCAAGTGGTTCCGCGAGATGAAGAGCGAGCTCAAGAAAGTCGTCTGGCCCACCCCCAAGCAGTTCGGCAAGAACACGCTGGTCGCGCTGGTCGTTATGGCCGTCGCCGCGCTCGTGCTCTGGGGCTTTGACTCTCTGGCCAAGGCCGCGGTCGAAGCGCTGATCACATTGGTGTAAGCCGGATGGCAGAGAACGCAAAATGGTATGTGGTCCACACATACTCCGGTTATGAGAACACGGTAGCCGCTTCCATTATGAAGGCGGCGGAAAACCGTCAGATGCAGGATCTCATCCAGGAGGTCAACATCCCTCTGGAGACGGTCGTTGAGCACACCGACAGCGGCGACAAGGAAGTCGAACGTAAGGTATTCCCCGGCTACGTGCTGGTGAAGATGGTGCTCACGGACGAAAGCTGGCATCTCGTGCGCAACAGCCGCGGCTGCACCGGCTTCGTTGGCTCCGACGGAAAGCCCGTTCCTCTGACCGAGCAGGAGATCCTCGATCTCGGTGTGGAGCGCAGAGAGATTTCCGTGGGCTTTGAGCTTGGCGACACCGTCAAGGTCATCGACGGCCCGCTGGAAGGCTTCCTCGGCACGGTGGACGAGATCGACCCCGAGGGGAACAGCGTCCGCCTCATCGTCTCCATGTTCGGCAGGGAGACGCCGATCGATCTGGAACTCGACCAGGTCGAACCGGTAAAAGAAGAATAATTCTGGAGGTGCTTTATAATGGCACAGAAAATAGTTGGATATGTCAGATTCCAGGTTCCCGCCGGCAAAGCGACTCCGGCTCCCCCTGTGGGCCCGGCTCTCGGTCAGTACGGCGTGAACATTTCCCAGTTCACCAAGGACTTTAACGAGCGTACCAAGGGCGATATGGGTCTTATGATCCCGGTCGTCATCACCGTTTACGCTGACCGCAGCTTCACCTTCATCACCAAGACGCCCCCCGCGGCTCTGCTGATCAAGAAGGCCTGCGGCATCGAGACCGCCTCCGGCGTGCCTCAGCGTGACAAGGTCGCCACCATCAGCAAGGAAGATGTCCGCAAGATCGCCGAGCAGAAGATGCGCGATCTCAACTGCACCGACATCGAGTCCGCCATCAGCATGATCGCCGGTACCTGCCGCTCCATGGGCGTCGTCGTCGGCGACTGAGCTGGCAAACGTGGGAGGAAGTAACCTTCCGAAAAACCACATTTTAGGAGGATAATGAAGTGTTCAGAGGTAAAAATTATAAAGAGAGCACGAAGCTCATCGATAAAAGCACCCAGTATGAGCCCGCCGAGGCTTTCGAGCTTGTCACCAAGACCGCCAAGGCGAAGTTCGACGAGACCGTCGAGCTGCACGTCAAGCTCGGCGTTGACTCCCGCCACGCTGACC
>CAVEPP010000085.1:0-7236 GCA_963617605.1 Alloprevotella sp.
GCCGTGCTCTATTGCTACCCCGGCACGGAGATCACCGTCACGGCGGAGCGTGTCGGGAATTTTGCCGTCGTCCGTTTCCGGAATTGCGGCGACACGATCCCGCCGGAAAAGCTCTCGCGCATTTTTGAGCAGTTCTACCGGCTGGATACGGCGCGCTCCTCTACCGGCGGCGCGGGGCTGGGCCTCGCCATCGCCCGGCAGATCACGCAGCTTCACGGCGGCTCGCTCACCGGCGAGAGCCGGGACGATACTGTCACGTTCACCGTTACGCTGCCCGTAGAAAAACCGCCCGTGGGAAAATCGTAAGAATTTCCGCGGAAAAATATAAGATGCCCGTCGGGGCTTGAAAAAACATTTCGCTCCCGTTTCCGGTACGATATCCGTATCGGAAACGGGAGCTTTTTATTTTCCCGCTTCCCCAAAGGAGAAACCCCATGGCAAGAAAACGGCTCACGGAGCGCTTTCCGTTTCTGCTGCCGCTGCGGCGCTGGCAGAGAAAGCACTGCTTTTATCTCAAAATGCACTTTGACGGCTGCCGCTACGCCGCCGCGCAGACGAAAACACCGCTCAAATACACCCTTTTCCGCGCCAACGTCGCCATGCGAAACGCTAACAGCGGTTTTCCGATGGAGTACCAGCAAAACAAGGTGCACAACCTCCGGCTTGCAGCCGCCACAATGGACGGCGTGCTGCTCGCGCCGGGCGAGGTCTTCTCGTTCTGGCGTCTCGCGCGCCGCGCCGACCGCGATACGCCCTATAAGGACGGGCTTGTGCTCGTAAACGGCAGCGTCCGCCCGGCTTACGGCGGCGGGCTCTGCATGCTGAGCGATCTTCTCTACTGGTGCTTTCTGCACACGCCGCTCACGATCACGGAGCGGCACGGCCACGCCGTGGAGCAGTTTCCCGCCGCGGAGGCCGAGCGCTTTCCGCGCGGCGCGGACGCGACCGTAAGCGAGGGCTGGTGCGATCTCCGGGTGCGAAACGATACGGACGCGGCCTTCCGCGTCACCATCGACTTTTCCGACACCGATCTCTTTGTTCAAATCGAGTCCGACCGTCCTCCCGCGCGGGAATACCGCGTGTGCAACGGTGCCGTCAGCTATGTTGAACGCAGCGGCAAAATCTATGAGCGCGCCGAAGTGTTCCGCGAGGAGACCAACATCGCAGATAAAACGATGGAGCGGCGGCTTTTATACACAAACGAATGTGAGATCGCCTACCCTCTGCCGGAGGGGACGCCCATACGAAAGGAATAGGCCATGAAGGAAAAGAAAACGCTCGCCGTGCTCTTCGGCGGCCATTCGAGCGAATACGAAGTTTCTCTCCAGTCCGCCGCGGCGGTGCTGGAAGCCATTGACGCCGGGCAATTTGAGCCGCTGCCCATCGGCATCACGAAAGACGGCGACTGGTACCACTATCTCGGCACCTACGGTGCGATCGCCGCCGGGACATGGGCGGACGACAGTGCTCTCCTGCGCCCCGCCGCCTTCTCCCCGAGCCGCGGCGCGCCGGGGTTCTGGGAAAACCATAACGGCGAGTGGGCTCTGCGGCGCGTTGATCTCGCCTTCCCCGTGCTGCACGGCAAAAACGGCGAGGACGGCACGGTGCAGGGGCTGCTGGAGCTTGCCGGCATTCCGCTCGTCGGGTGCGGTACGCTCGCCTCGGCGCTCTGCATGGACAAGGACCGCGCGCACAAGCTCGTCTCGCTCGCCGGGATCGCCGTACCGAAATCGGTCGTGCTCGAAGAGAACACGGCGGCGGCGCGGCAGAAGATTCTGGATACACTCTCCTTCCCGGTGTTCGTAAAGCCCGTGCGCGCGGGCTCGTCCTTCGGCGTGACGCGCGTGGAATCGCGCGATGCGCTTGGCACCGCCGTCGATGCAGCGTTCCGGTACGACAGCTCCGTTATCGTCGAGGAAGCCGTGCCGGGCTTTGAGGTCGGCTGCGCCGTGCTCGGCACGGACACGCTGACCGTCGGCCGCACCGACGAGATCGAGCTCTCCGGCGGCTTTTTCGATTTTGAGGAAAAATACACGCTCAAAACCTCCCGCATCCACATGCCCGCGCGCGTGGACGCGGCGACGGAGCGGCGGATTCAGGAAGCGGCCAAAACGATCTACCGCGCGCTCGGCTGCTCGGGCTTCGCGCGCGTCGATCTCTTCCTCACGCCCTCCGGCAAGCTGGTGTTCAACGAGGTGAACACGATCCCCGGCCTCACCGCGCACAGCCGCTACCCCAACATGATGAAAGGGATCGGCCTGTCGTTTTCGGAAATGATCGGTCGGCTGCTGGGGTTGTACGTATGAGCATCCGGGAGAAGATCATCGACTATTCGCGCGGGAACGATCTCTCGCGCTTCTGGCGGCTCTACCGGCGGCAGCAGCGCGCAAAGCCCGGCCTTTGGCGGGACGTGCTGACATTTCTTATGAGCCGGTGCGCTGCGCGGCACGGCGGATACGTCGGCCCGGACGCGGTGATCCGGGGCGTGCCGTCGCTCCCGCACGGGCTGCACGGCGTTTTCATCTCGCGCTATGCCGTTATCGGGGCGAACTGCCGCATTTACCAGAACGTGACCATCGGCGAGGTCGGCGGCAAAGCGCCGGAGATCGGCGACGGCTGTCTCATCGGCGCGGGCGCGGTGCTCGTCGGCGGCATCCGTGTCGGCGCGGGCGCGAAGATCGGCGCGGGGGCCGTCGTCCACACGGACGTACCGGCGCTCGCCACGGTCGTATCGCCCGGCGCGCGCATCATCGAAAGGCGTGAGCCGTGACCGCCGCGGACACCTCCCGCGCGTGGCGGGAACTCGACGCCGCGGCGCTCGCGCACAACGTTTCCGCGCTGCGCGGCGCGCTGCCGCCGGGGTGCGAGCTGATGGCGGTTGTAAAGGCGGACGCCTACGGCCACGGGATGTCTGCCGTCGTGCCGCGGCTTCTGTCGCTCGGCGTGCGCTCGTTTGCCGCGGCGACGCTCGGCGAGGCCGCGCAGCTCCGCGCCCTCGGCGCAGGGGGGACGGTGCTCATTCTCGGCTATACGCCGCCGGAACGCGCCGGGGAGCTTGCCCGGCTCGGTCTCACGCAGACCGTCGCCGATCCTGCGCACGCCGAAGCGCTGAATGCGCAGGGCGTGCCGCTGCGTGTGCATTTGAAGATCGACACCGGCATGCACCGCCTCGGCATCGCGTGGGACGCGCCGGAGGCCGCGAGCGCGGTGTTTCGCATGGAAAATCTCGCGGTGGACGGGATATTCTCCCATTTCTGCTGCGCCGGCAGCCCCGCGCCGGACGATGTTTCGTTCACGCGCGGGCAGATCCGCCGGTTTTACGCGCTGACGGCGGCGCTCGCCGCGCGGGGCATTCCCCTGCCGAAGCTGCATCTGCAAAGCAGCTACGGTCTCCTGAACTATCCGGAGCTGCGCTGCGATTATGCGCGCGTCGGTCTCGCGCTCTACGGCGCGGCGGAGGGCGCGGCGGCGCGCTCGCTCGGTCTGCGTCCCGTCCTCTCGCTCAAAGCGCGTATTGCTTCCGTCCGGGAAGTGACGAAGGGCGAGAGCGTTGGGTATGACCGCGCGTTCACCGCGCGGCGAAAGAGCCGCATCGCGGTGCTGCCCATCGGCTATGCCGACGGCTACCCCCGCGCGCTCTCCAACACCGGGCTCGTCCGCATCCGCGGATGTCTCGCGCCGGTCGCGGGACTGGTGTGCATGGATCAGCTCGCCGTGGATGTGACGGACGTGCCGGGCGTCGCCGTCGGGGACGCTGCCGAGCTTATCGGCGATGCTTCACCGCTGCGCGCCGGGGAAGTCGCCGCGCGCTGCGGCACAATCCCCAACGAGCTTCTGAGCCGTCTCGGTGCAAGACTGCCGGTAATAATAAAATAATGTCAATGTCAAGCCCCCGGGACCACAGGTTCCGGGGGGCTTTCCGTTTGTAAAAAGGCTCAACACAGTGGCTCTCGTTTGAGGCAAAGATAAAACCTTATATCTAAGAACAATTTTTTCCGTGATAATCGCCAAAAGGAAAACCTTATACCTTGGTGCAATCATTTCAAATTGACGAAACGGCGAAAGCGTGAATAATTTTACTTGCATGAAACAAAAGGGAGGATCGATTCCGTATGATCATTCAGACAAACAACGCTCCGCAGGCCATCGGCCCGTATTCGCAGGGCGTGCTGGTAAACGGCGTTCTCTACACCTCCGGGCAGGTGGCGCTCTCGCCCGAAGACGGCTCCGTCGTCGGGGCCGACATCCGCACCCAGACCGACATGGCCTGCCGGAATCTCGGCGCCATTCTCACAGAAGCCGGTATGTCCTTTGAAAATGTTGTAAAAACGACCTGCTTCCTGTCCGACATGGCCGATTTCGTACCGTTCAATGAGGTTTACGCAAACTACTTTGTTTCCAAGCCCGCCCGCTCGTGCGTCGCGGTGAAGGCCCTGCCGAAGGGCGTTCTCTGCGAGATCGAAGCGGTCGCGGTGAAATAAAAAGGGGAGGACAAAACCAATGCTTGAGATTCGCTGGCATGGCCGCGGCGGTCAGGGCGCGAAAACCGCCTCGCTGCTGCTCGCCGACGTCGCGTTTGCGACCGGGATGCACGTGCAGGGCTTCCCGGAGTACGGCCCGGAACGTATGGGCGCGCCGATCACGGCGTACAACCGGCTCTCCAACGAGCCGCTGCGCGTTCACTCCAACATTTATGATCCCGACGTCGTCGTCGTGGTGGACGAAACGCTCATCGAGGCGGTGGACGTGACCGCCGGTCTGAAAAAGGACGGCTTCATTCTCGTCAACAGCGAGAAGAGCGCCGAGGAGGTCCGCGCGCAGTTCCCCGGCTACACCGGACGGCTGTACACCATCGACGCGAAGGCCGTCTCGCTGCGCAACATCGGCCGGAACATCCCGAACACGCCGCTGCTCGCCGCCGTGGTGCGCTGCGCCAACATTATGACGGCGGACGAGTTCTTCGGCAACATGCGCGGCTCGTTCGCGCACAAATTTGCCTCCAAGCCGGAGGTGCTGGAAGGCAACATGAAAGCCATTCAGAAAGCCTGGGAGGAGGTCCGCGAAGCATGAGTTCCGATGTTATGAAAAAGATCAACGAAAAAAGCCCCTATCAGGAGCTGACCGTCGGCGGCGTGGTGATCGCCGGGGGCAACTCCAAAGAGTTCCGCACCGGCGACTGGCGCACGAAAACGCCGGTGTTCCACGCCGATCTCTGCAAGCAGTGCCTGCTGTGCTTCCCGGTCTGCCCGGACAGCTCGATCCCCGTGGAAGGCGGAAAGCGGCTTGATTTTGACTATGACCACTGCAAGGGCTGCGGGATCTGCGCTTCGGTATGTCCGTTCGGCGCGATCACGTTTGAGAAGTAAGGAGGAACGGAAATGAGCAGAAAAGACAGACTTTCCGGAAACGAGGCCGTCGCAAACGCGATCCGCCAGATCGACCCAGATGTGATTGCCGCGTTCCCCATCACCCCCTCCACGGAGATCCCCCAGTTCGTCTCCTCGTTCAAGGCCGCGGGCAAGATCTCCACGGAGTTCGTCACCGTGGAGAGCGAGCACAGCGCCATCAGCGCCTGCGTCGGCGCCGAGGCCGCGGGCGTGCGCGCCATGACCGCCACGAGCTCTGCCGGTTTCGCGCTGATGCACGAAATGCTCTATGTCGCCGCCTCGGACCGGCTGCCGATCGTCATGTGCGTCGTCACCCGCGCGCTGACCGGCCCGATCAACATCAACAACGACCATTCCGACTCCATGGGCTCGCGCGACAGCGGCTGGCTTCAGATCTACAGCGAAAACGCCCAGGAAGCCTACGACAACATGCTCATGGCGCACCGCATCGCCGAGGACCCCGCCGTCCGTCTGCCGGTCATGGTCTGCATGGACGGCTTCATCACAAGCCACGCCGTAGAGAACATCGTTCTTGAAGACGACGAGACCGCAAAGAAGTTCGTCGGCGACTACCGCCCCGAGCAGTACCTTCTCAACCCGGAGCAGCCGGTGGCCTACGGCCCCTACGGTATCTCCGCGTACTACATCGAAATGAAAAAGGCGCAGACCGAGGCCATGGACAGCGCCCGCGCCGTCATCCGCCGCGTGGGAGACGAGTATGCCGCCGTGACGGGCCGCCATTACGGGCTCATCGAGCGCTACCGCATGGACGACGCCGAATACGCCGCCGTGGTGATCGGCTCCTCCGCCGGTACCGGCAAGGACGCCGTGGATACGCTGCGCGCCAGGGGCGTGCGCGCGGGGCTCATCAAGGTCCGCTCCTTCCGCCCGTTCCCGACGGACGAGCTGACCGAGGCGCTCAAGGCGTGCAAAGCCGTCGCCATCATGGACAAGACCGACAGCTTCTCCGGCAACGGCGGCCCGCTCGGTGCGGAGACGCGCGCCGCGCTCTACCACGCCGGGCTGCATCTTCCGGCGCTCGACATCGTCTACGGTCTCGGCGGCCGCGATGTGCGCGTCGATGATTTCTATCAGGTCTTCGATATGCTGCAAAACGCCGCCCGCGGCGGCGAGATCCCGATGTACTCCTACATCGGCGTGAGAGAGTGAGGGGAGCAAAATGGCATACAATCTGAAAGAACTTTCCGCCCGTCCGGAGCGCTTTGCGCCGGGACAGAGAATGTGCGCCGGCTGCGGCTGCCCGATCACGGTGCGCAACGTGCTGCGCGCGCTCCATCCCGAGGACAAGGCGGTCATCACCTCCGCCACCTGCTGTCTGGAGGTATCCTCCTGCCTGTACCCCTACTCCTCTTGGGAGGATTCGTTCATCCACACCGCGTTTGAAAATGCGGGCGCCACGTGCAGCGGCGTGGAAGCCGCTTACAAAGCGCTCCGCAAAAAGGGCCGTCTGGACAAGACCTATAAATTCATCGCCTTCGGCGGCGACGGCGGCACCTACGACATCGGCTTCCAGTCCCTCTCCGGCGCGATGGAGCGCGGCACGGACATGGTGTACGTCTGCTACGACAACGAAGCCTACATGAACACCGGCATCCAGCGCTCGTCCTCCACGCCGAAGTTTGCCGACACGACCACCACGGCCGTCGGCAAGGAGAGCTGCGGCAAAACGCAGAGCAAAAAGGATCTCACGAAGATCATGGCCGCGCACCACATCCCCTATGTCGCGCAGACCACGTTCATCGGCAATCTGAAGGACCTGCACGAAAAAGCCGAGAAAGCCATTTACACCCCCGGCCCGGCGTTTCTGAACGTCATGTCCCCCTGTCCG
>CAVEPP010000086.1:0-7195 GCA_963617605.1 Alloprevotella sp.
CTCCAGTTCATTATGAATAAGTACGGCTATACCGCCGACGAGATGCTCAACATTCTCAACAAGAAGTCCGGCGTGCTCGGCATTTCCGGCGTCGGCTCCGACTTCCGCGATCTCGAGAAGGCCGCCGGCAAGGGCAACGAGCGCGCGCAGCTCGCTCTTGACAAGTTTGCCTACGAAGTCCGCAAGTATATCGGCTCGTACGCGGCTGCGATGGGCGGCGTTGATATCATCACGTTCACCGCCGGCGTCGGCGAGAACGGCCCCGACATGCGCGAGAGCATCTGCAAGGGTCTCGAGTTCCTCGGCGTCCACGTGGACCACGAGAAAAACCAGGTTCGCGGCAAGGAGACCGACATCTCCGCGGCCGACAGCACCGTGAAGGTGTACGTCATCCCGACGAACGAAGAGCTGATGATCGCGCGCGACACGCTCGAGCTCGTCTCCAAGTAAGCTCCATCCCGCCCGCCCCCTGCTTTCCGGCCGGGGGCGGCTTTTTTATCCGGAGGGTTCAACATGAAAAAATGGAAACCGTTCCTGTGCGCGGCGCTCTCGGCGCTGCTGCTGGCAGCGCTCACCGCACCGGCGTATGCCGCGAAGGAGGATACCACTACGCTCCAATTTGACGAAAACGGCGAATTTCGCATTCTGATCGTTGCCGACACGCAGGATACTGCCACGCCGCACGAGGCGACGCTCCGTCTCCTCAACGCGGAACTCCACGCCGCGGATGCCGATCTCGTCGTATTCACCGGCGATCAGGTCCACGGCCCGTCCGTCCGCACCACGGAGGCGATGGGAAAGGCGCTCGACGCCATTCTTGCGCCTGTGGTTGAGCGCGGCATTCCGTTTGCCGCCGTATACGGCAACCACGACGACGAAGGCGGCGTGAGCAAGGAGACGCAGCTCGCCATCTATCAGAGCTATCCCGGTTGTCTCATGTCTGCCGGGCCGGACGATATCACCGGCTGCGGGAACTACAATCTGCTCGTCTGGTCCTCGGACGGCAGCCGCCCGGTGTGCAATCTCTGGTTTCTGGACAGCGGGACCTACGGCGAGAAGGGCGTTTCCAAGTACGCCCGCGTCGAGCAGGATCAGATCGACTGGTACACCTCGACCGCCGCGGCGCTCAAAGAGCAGTACGGCGAAATGCTCCCCGCCTATCTCTTCCAGCACATCATCGTGCCCGAAATTTACGATCTTCTGACGGAAGTTCCCGCCTCGGAGAAAAAGGCCGAGGGCGTTGTCGAAGGGTATTCCAGCCGTTCGGGACACTATTATAAAATGGGCGACGGCTTCACCGCCGGACATCTCGGAGAAGCCCCCTGCCCGCCGGACATCCCTTCCGGGGAGTTTGCCGCAATGCGCGATACCGGTGACGTGGTGGCAGCGTTTTTCGGCCACGACCATAAAAACGACTTTGCCGGAACGTATGAGGGCATCGACCTCGTAAACACCACCAGCACCGGGTTTTATATCTACGGCGATCGCGAATACCACGGTGCGCGGCTGATCGTGCTGCATGAGAGCGCCCCCGCGGAATACGAGACCGAAATGCTCTATTATAAGGATCTCGTCTCCGAGCCGCTGCCCGGCGGTCTCACCTCCGTCCACGGCAAGTATGTGGAAAACATCGTCATTGCCGCCGTTGCCGGACTTCTGGTGGTCATCGGCGCGGGTGTATTCATCGGTGTCCGCATTGCGAAGCGGAAAAAACGGAAAAAGCAGTAAGATTTAGCGAGTGAACCGCCGAAAAACACCAAATCTTGTGTTGACAAGCTATTTTCGGCGTGGTATAGTATCAGAGCCGCATTGAAAGGGTAACTAAGTGAGGGCAACCTCCGCCCGGGAGAGCGAGTCTGCAAGAAAGGCAGGATGTAAAATGAAGCACGCAGTTATCATGACCGGCGGTAAGCAGTACCGCGTCGCCGAGAACGACGTTATCTACGTCGAGAAGCTCAACGTTGCCGATGGCGAGACCGTCACTTTTGACCAGGTTCTGGCCGTTGTCGATGAGGGCGTCAACGTGTTCGGCACCCCCGTTGTGGAAGGCGCCACCGTGACCGGCAAGATCATCAAGACCGGAAAGAGCAAGAAGATCCGCGTCTACAAGATGAAGCCCAAGAAAAACTACCGTCGCACGCAGGGCCATCGTCAGCCCTACACGAAGGTGGAAATCACCGCGATCAACGCTTGATCCGTACTATTTGACTATTGGAGGTGTGATTTAAATGGCACATAAAAAAGGCATGGGCAGCACCCGTAACGGCCGCGACAGCGAGTCGAAGCGTCTGGGTGCGAAGCGGGCCGACGGTCAGTTCGTTCTGGCCGGCAACATCCTTGTCAGACAGCGCGGAACGAAGATCCATCCGGGCACCAACGTGGGCATCGGCGGAGACGACACTCTCTACGCCCTCGTGGACGGCACGGTGAAGTTTGAGCGCATGGGCAAGGACCGCAAGAAGGTCTCTGTTTACGAAATCGCGCAGTAATTACCCAAAGAGACCGACGGGCTCGTCGGTCTCTTTTTATTTTCAAAGGCAGGTGGAACACGCATGAGCTACGGATTTGTAGATAAAGTCACCATCAGCGTTTACGCCGGCAAGGGCGGCGACGGCGCCGTCACCTTCCACCGCGAGAAGTTTGTCGCGGCGGGCGGGCCGGACGGCGGCGACGGCGGACGCGGCGGCGATGTGATCCTTGTTGTGGACGATCATATGTCCACGCTGATGGATTTCCGCTATAAGCGTAAATTTGTCGCAGCCAACGGAGAAAACGGTCTCAACAAGCGCTGCTCCGGCAAGGACGGCGAGAATGTCACGATCCGCGTGCCGCGCGGCACGCTCGTGCGCGACAAAGCCACCGGCGGCATCATGGCCGATATGTCCACGGGCGAACCGTTCGTCGCCGCCAAAGGCGGACGCGGCGGCTGGGGCAACCAGCATTTCGCCACACCGACGCGGCAGGTGCCCCGCTTTGCCAAGCCCGGCATGCCCGGCGAGAGCCACGAGCTTATTCTGGAGCTCAAGCTGCTCGCGGACGTCGGTCTTGTCGGCTTCCCGAATGTCGGCAAATCCACGCTGCTTGCAAGCGTTTCCCGCGCGCGGCCGAAGATCGCGGACTATCACTTTACCACCCTCTCCCCCAATCTCGGCGTCGTTTACGTTGCCGAGGACGCTTCCTTCGTGCTGGCGGATATCCCCGGCATCATCGAAGGCGCGAGCGAGGGCGCGGGGCTCGGCCACGACTTTCTCCGCCACATCGACCGCTGCCGCCTGCTCATTCACGTGGTGGATGTTGCCGGAAGCGAGGGGCGCGACCCCATCGAGGATTTTGAGACGATCAACCGCGAGCTTGCGGACTACTCCCCCACGCTCGCCTCGCGTCCGCAGATCGTTGCGGCGAACAAGTGCGACCTGCTCGGGGATGACCGTGAGCCGATCGAACGTCTGAAAAAACATGTCGAGGAGCAGGGCTACGAGTTCTTCGAGCTCTCCGCCGCCACGACCGCCGGAACGAAGGAACTGATGCAGCGCGCTGCTGCCATGCTCTCCACGCTCCCGCCGATCGCGGTGTATGAACCGGACTATGTCCCGCCCGCGCCGGATCTCGGCTCGCCCGAGGATGTGGAGATCGAAGAGGACGACGGTGTCTGGTATGTCTCCGGTCCCTGGATGGATCGTCTCGTTTCGACTGTCAACTTCACCGACTACGAAAGCCGGATGTATTTCGACAAGTCGCTGCGCGACGCCGGGATCTACGAGCGCATGGAGGCGCTCGGTATCCATGACGGCGACACCATTTCCATCTGCGGCATGACATTTGAGTATAAATCCTGAATGATTATTCACAAACCCTCTTCCCGAATAGGAGAGGGTTTTGTGTTTTTTCGCCGATTCTGTCTTTGCACCGTTAAAGCATATTGACATATCAAAACGGCAGGAATATAATGCAGACAACTTGATTCTAGTGGGAAGGAGCTCAGCCGATGCGCCGTACGTTCGCCAGCATGATGACCGAGATGTGCATGAACATGATGATGTGCATGCGCAGCTTTGCTGCGCGTTCCGATGGCCATTTGCTGACTGCTTTTCAGGGATAAAAAGGCGCAGTCCGGGAAAACCGGGACTGCAGTTTTGTGAAGCGGGATGCCAAAATGGCAGCCTGCTTTTTTGTTTGTTAGGAGGGTTCGCTTTTGATAGAGCTTCAGAACGTGACCAAGGACTTCGGCGAAGGCGAGGGACAGATCCACGCCGTACATGACATTTCCCTCACGATCGAGGACGGCGAAATATTCGGTATCATCGGTCTTTCCGGTGCTGGCAAATCCACGCTCGTGCGGTGCATCAATCTGCTGGAGCGTCCGACCTCCGGCTCCGTGATCGTAGACGGCAAGGATCTCACGAAGCTCCCCCAGAAGGAACTGCTGCTCATCCGCCGCTCGATCGGAATGATCTTCCAGGGCTTCAACCTTCTCGCACAGCGCACTGTTCTCCAGAACGTGTGCTACCCGCTGGAGATCGCCGGATGGAAGAAGAAAGAATCCGTAGCGCGTGCCATGGAGCTTCTCTCCGTCGTCGGTCTGGCCGACCGCGCGAAGGCGTATCCCTCGCAGCTCTCCGGCGGACAGAAGCAGCGCGTGGCGATCGCCCGCGCGCTGGCAACAAAGCCCCGCTGCCTTCTCTGCGACGAGGCGACGAGCGCGCTCGACCCCACCACGACGCAGTCGATCCTCTCGCTTTTGAAGGAGATCAACCGCACGATGGGCGTCACGGTGATCGTCATCACGCACGAGATGCGCGTCATCGATCAGATCTGCGACCGCGTGGCCGTCATCGACCACGGCCAGATCGCCGAGCTCGGCGCGGTGAGCCAGGTGTTCACCAACCCGCAGTCCAAGATTGCCCGCGAGCTGATCCTCCCCGGCGTCAGCATCGCCCCGGTGTTCACCCCCGGCGGAAAACGCATCCGCCTCGCCTTCAACGGCGAAACGACGCGGCACCCAGTCGTCGCCAGTCTCATTATGGAGTGCCAGACCCCGGTCAACATCGTCTCTGCGGACATCCGCGAGATCGACGGCAAAATTTATGGGCAGACGATCCTGGAGCTTCCCGCCGACGAAGCGAGCGCCGAGCGCGCCCGCACGTGGCTGAAGCAGGACGGCGTCTCCTTTGAGGAGGTGTGATGGGATGTTTTCCGATATGTTTGTAAAGCTCTGGCAGCAGAACCTGTTTCTGCTCGGCGTATGGCAGACGATCTATCTGACCGTGATCTCCACGGTGTTTGCCTACGTTCTCGGCCTGCCGCTGGGTCTGCTCCTTTGCGTGAGCGATAAGGATGGCATCCATCCGATGCCGGTGCTCAACAAGATCCTCAGCATTGTCATCAACGCTTTCCGAAGCGTGCCGTTCATCATTCTCATGGTGGCGATGCTGCCGGTAGCAAAGTTCATCGTCGGCACGTCGCTCGGCAATAAGGCCGTGATCGTAACGCTCGTGATCGCCGCGGCGCCGTATGTGGCGCGCATGGTCGAATCCTCGATCAAAGAGGTAGACAAAGGCGTGATCGAAGCTGCCGAAGCGATGGGAACTCCCCCGTTCCAGATCATCACCAAGGTGCTTGTCCCGGAAGCGAAGCCCTCGCTCATCACCGGTGCGGTCATCTCGATGGTCACGGTGCTCGGCTACTCCGCCATGGCCGCCACGATCGGCGGCACCGGACTCGGCCAGATCGCCATTGTCTATGGCCACCAGCGCTTCAATCAGGATATCATCTGGTTCGCTGCGCTGCTGTGCATCATCATTGTTCAGGTCATTCAGGAAGTCGGAATGTACATTGTCCGCAAAACGGACAAGCGCACCTCCGCCTGATGATATAAAAAGTTTCATTACAGAATCCAAAGAAAAGGAGATACATCAAAATGAAAAAGATTCTTTCTGTCGTCCTCGCTCTCGCGCTGCTGCTCGCGCTTGCCGCCTGCGGCACTGCGTCCACCCCGTCCGCCACGGAAGCCCCCGCCGCTACTGAGGCTCCGGCTGAGACCCCTGCCGAAGAGCCCGCCGCGAAGGAGACCATCACCGTCGGTGCTTCCTCCACCCCGCACGCCGAGATTCTTGAGCAGATCAAGCCCCTCCTCGCCGAGGAAGGCTACGATCTCAAGATCGTTGTTTTCGATGACTACGTTCTGCCCAACACCGCTCTTGAAGACGGCGAGCTCGACGCCAACTACTTCCAGCACACCCCGTACCTGAACAGCTTCAACGCCAGCAACGGCACGCACCTTGTTTCCGCCGGTCTCATCCACTATGAGCCGTTCGGTCTTTTCGGCAACGGCGTTTCCTCTCTTGACGAAGTCGCCGAGGGCGCTACCATTCTGATCCCCGCCGACGACAGCAACGAGACCCGCGCGCTCCTGCTGCTTGCCCAGGAAGGCCTCATCACCCTGCCGGAGGATGCCTCCGCGGAAAAGGGCGTCAGCCATCTCGATATTGTTGACGCGAAGGGCTACAACGTTGTCCCCGTGCAGGCCGACATGGTCCCGACCCAGCTTGCCAACAGCGATGCCGGCACGCTCGCCGTTATCAACGGCAACTACGCGCTGGCCGCCGGTCTGAAGGTTGCCGACGCTCTCGCCATTGAGGATGCCTCCGGCGACGCCGCCCAGACTTACGCCAATGTCGTCGCCGTCCGCGAGGCCGACAAGGACAGCGCCAAGACGGTTGCTCTCGTCAAGGCCCTCCAGTCCGACACCGTGAAGAACTACATCGCCGAGACCTACAACGGCGCTGTCGTTGCGATTTTCTGATCTACTCAAATATGCCAAAAGCGCCGGAGTTTTCAGCTCCGGCGCTTTTCTATTGATGCCATATTGCCCATGCTGTATTAAATTTATTCAGGAAAACGGAATGCATCATATCAATACATCCGGAAATTCGGGGCGGTGTGCATGGATAATGCAGAGCAAGTCTCTCAAAGCAGCTTTGCGAAGTTCTCCGCCGGTGCATACTACCTCAAAGCGGTCATCACGAAGCATTGTATAGTTTCCTGTTTCATGAAATCCGTTCCGCAAATAAAAGTTCTTTCTGCGAATTCGCTGCGTATTATTCACCGCGTCTTCATCAATCACCTCAAAATCCAGAACAAGCTGCAGGCTGGGATAGATTTCCAGCAGTCTCTGTAAAACTGTACTTCCGTAGCC
>CAVEPP010000087.1:0-7072 GCA_963617605.1 Alloprevotella sp.
GACGCGTTCCGCTGCTTCCAGAATGCGCCGCTGGTTTTCCGGGGAAATGCGGTTTTCCCGATTATTCAGTACGAGTGACACGCTGCTGACGGACAGCCCCAGCTCCTCCGCAATGCTGCGAAGTGTCGGTTTTCCCTCCATATCGCTGCTTTACCGCCCTTCCAGTATATTTTTTCCACCTTGATTATATCCGCTGCGGCGAAAAAATCAAGGTAAAGTTTTTACTTTTTATCACATTTTTTTCGGAGTTTTTACACGCTGCCATTGCAGTTTCTTGTTCGATGAGCCGATTTTTTGCTTTATGCGATACTTGTAATTGACCATTTCGTAAATAAATGATATAAAAATAAGCAGAAGGTCACAAATCCTTCACATTGCGTTTATGATAAAAAGGTGGTAAAATGTATAACGGCGCTATTTTAAACGGAGAACTGAATCGGGTTCTCGGAAACATGCGGCATACCGATCGGCTCTGCATTGCTGACTGCGGGCTTCCGATCCCGGACGGCGTGGAGGTGATCGACCTTTCGCTCAAGATGGGCGAACCGTCGTTTCTCGCGGTGCTGGACGTTGTGCTTGAGCATTTCGGTGTGGAAAAAATTTTTCTGGCCTCGGAGACGGAGAACGTGAACGGCGCGCTCTATGAGCAGATCCAAAAGCGTTTCTCCGATACCCCCTGCGAGACGATGACGCACGAGGATCTCAAAAAGCTCTCCGCCACCTGCTGCGCCATCGTGCGTACCGGCGAGAACACCGCCTACGCCAACCTGATCCTGCAGTCATCCTGCATTTTCTGAAATTCGTACTTCGCCGAGTGATCGGTAAAGATAAACATGAATCATCTGGAGGAGAAGACATGAAAGCAAAGAAACTCTTCGCCATGCTCCTGGCTCTCGCCATGCTGCTGGCTCTTGCCGCCTGCGGGAATGCCCCCGCGGAAACGAACGAGACCAACACCGGCGCAAAGCGGAAGCTGGTCGTCGCCAACTGGCAGTCCTACGCCACCGACTCCGACTACGGCGCGGCGCACTTCGCCGAGCTCTACGACTGCGAAGTCGAGCACTACTTCCTCAGCTCCATCCCCGAACTGCTCTCCGTGCTGGAAAACGGCGGTGTCGGCCAGATCGACGTGGTCTGCATCAACCCGCTCTATCTTCAGCAGTACCTGAACGCGGGCGTGCTCGATACGATTGACACTTCCGCGCTTGAGAATTACAATAACCTCCGTGAGGACTTCCGCACCATCGACGAGGTCAAGGATGCAGACGGCAACATCATCGGCGTTCCCTGGGTCTGGGGCACGACCTCTCTCTTCTACAATGCTGACGTCGTCACCGAGGAGATCACGAGCTGGTCGTCTCTCTGGGATCCCCAGTACGCCGGAAAGGTCGCCTTTGAAAACGAGTATGACGCCGCGATCCGTACCGCTGCCATGTACACTGGCGAGAATCCCCGCAACCCGGATACCGACACCGTGCGCACCGCGCTGACCGATCTCAAGAGCAACGTGAAGACCTACTGGACGAGCCACGACGACTTTGTCAAGGCCTACACCTCCGGCGAAGTCGTGATCGGCAACGTCTGGGGCTCCATTGCCACCGAGCTGAAAAACGAAGGTCTCAACATCCAGTACATCCACCCCGAAGAGGGCACCGTGGGCTGGTGTGATTACTGGTGCATCGTCCGCGACTCCGCCAACAAGGATCTCGCGATGAAATGGATCGATTACTGCACGGGCGAATACTTCCAGAACAGCATGGCCACCGCCGGTGCGCAGGCCTATTCTCCCGTCAACACCGTCGTCACGGAGGCTCTCTCCGACGAAGCGCGCGCCTCGCTCTGGCTCTACCCCGAAGCGCCCGCGAACGTCAACCTGGCTCTTCCGCTGACCGACGAGCAGCTCGCCGCCTGGACCTCGCTCTGGGACGAAGTCAAAGCCGCAAAATAAGTTTTTTCCGTACGGGCCGGCCGGTCTCCTGGCCGGCCCGTATACCTCTTTTGTAACTGGAAAGGAATCACGCCATGAAACCATCCAAGCCCCGCAGCGCAGCACGGTATCTCATCCTGCCGTCCGCCGTCATACTGCTTGGCATGAGCCTTGTTCCGCTGTGCATGCTGGTGTTCTTCAGCTTTGCTGACGGCAACGTATCCACGCTCAACGGCGTTGCCGGGTACACCGTGCGCAACATCGTCGAGGCTGTCACCTCGCTCACGGTACGAGGTCTGATGCTGAAATCGTTCTGGACGGCACTTCTTGTAACGGCCATCTGCATCGTGATCGCCTATCCCGCGGCGTGGGCCATTGCCAAGATCGTCCCCGAAAAGTACCGCAGCACGCTTATCATGGTGTCCATCGTTCCGGCGTTCACCTCGCAGCTGCTGCTCATCTATTCCATCATGACGCTCATGCAGACGAACGGCCTTGTTATGACGCCGCTGCTGAAGCTGGGGATCCTTCCTGCCGGAACCTCGCTCATGTATACGAACGGGTCGGTCATCCTGATCCTTGTGTACGAGTACCTGCCGTATATGATCCTCTCGCTCTATTCCTGTCTGGAAAAGATCGACAATAACGTCATTTCCGCCTCGCACTCGCTCGGCGCGGGCCGGTTCAAGACCTTCATCAATGTTGTGCTCCCGCAAAGCTTTTCCGGGCTCATGACCGGCATTCTGATCGTCCTCATCCCCGTGGCCGGCAGCTTCGTTGAGCCCAACATCGCCGGCGGCCCCTACAGCATGATGATCGGCAGCCTGATCGACTCGCAGTTCACCACGTCCATGAATATGGGCTACGGCGCGGCGCTCTCGCTGCTCTTCCTTGTTGTTATGTCCCTGACGCTGGCCGTCATCCGGCTGGTCATGCACATTGCGGACAAGCGGATCGGAGGTTAACGCACAATGAAACAGAAACCAAAACGCAGCGCTTCGGCGCGGCGGTTCAATACCGTTCTTATCGTATGGCTGTGCCTTACGTTCTTTTTCCTCCTTTTCCCGATCCTCGGCATCGCCATCATGTCGTTCAACTCGTCCAAATACGGCGCGCTGCCGTTTGAGTTCACCACCAAGTGGTATACGGAGCTCTTCCGCTCGGCGGAGCTGATCAGCGCCACGTGGTATTCGCTCTGGTTCAGCCTGCTCGTGAGTCTCTGCGCTGCGGTGCTCGGCATCATGGCTTCTCTCGCGCTGCGGCGGATGTCCCGCAAATGGAACAAATCGTTCCCGACGCTGATGAACGTCCCGGTCATTATTCCGTGGCTCGTGCAGGCGGTCGCGCTGCTGCTGCTCTTCAACTATCTCGGCATCGGCAAATCGTTTGCGAGCCTCTTCTTCGGCTGCCTTGTTGCGGTCATGCCGCACTCATTCCTCATCACGTATTCGCGCATCATGACGATGGACAAGTACCCCGAGGAGGCCAGCCGCACGCTCGGAGCCTCGCCGATGCGCATTTTGTGGGATGTCACGCTTCCCATGATCTTCCCCGCGGTGCTCTCGGGCTTTCTCATGTCGTTCGTGCTGTGCTTCAACTGCTTCTCCATCCAGTATTATCTGGCACCGTTCGGAACGTACACGCTCCCGATGCTCATCTATACAAAGATCCGCGCCGGCTATAACCCGGACATCAACGCCATTGCCACGCTGCTTACCATCGCTATCGCGGTTGTGATCTTCATCATGAACCGTGTCGGCTTCGACGCCGGGCAGCTCGTCGGACAGGGACACAAGGAGAAATAATCATGTCTGAAATCACCATTCAGGGCATTTCCAAAACCTTTGGGGATACCCGCGTTCTGAACGATATTTCCTTCCAGGCGAAGGACGGCAACCTTCTCTCGCTGCTCGGCCCCTCCGGCTGTGGCAAAACGACGCTTCTGCGCATCATCGCGGGGCTCGAATACGCCGACTGCGGTACGATCCGCGTCGGCGAGCGCGATCTCACGCCCATCCCGGTCGAAAAGCGCAACATCGGCGTTGTGTTCCAGAACTATGCGCTCATCCCGCACATGACCGTTTTCAACAACATCGCCTACGGTCTGAAGATCCGCCGTGTCCCCAAGGAGCAGATCCGCGAGAAGGTGGAGCAGTACATCCGCCTTGTCGGCCTTACCGGCATGACCGACCGCAAGGTGACGCAGCTCTCCGGCGGCCAGCAGCAGCGCGTAGCGCTTGCCCGCGCGCTCATCATCGAGCCGGACATCCTCCTGCTTGACGAGCCTCTCTCCGCACTCGACCGCAAGATCCGCGCCGAGATGCAGTATGAGATCCGCCGCATCCAGCAGCAGGTCGGTATCACAACGATTTTTGTCACCCATGACCAGGAAGAGGCCATGACGATGTCCGACGAGATCCTGCTCATGCGCAACGGCGGCATCGAGCAGCTCTCTACGCCGGAGAATATCTACAATCATCCCGTATCGCTCTACGCCTCCGACTTCCTCGGCAAGGCCAATACGCTCACCGGAACGCTGCACCAGACGCCGGGCGGCTGGACAGTCTCCGGCGGCGGATGGGAATTCCCGGTCGAGCCGCAGGACGGCTTTGCCGACGGCGAGGAGGTCTGCCTTGCCATCCGCGGCGAGCAGACCCGCCTTCTTGAGACTCCTGCGGACGGCGCGACCGCCGCGGAGATCACCGGCATTGTTTTCACCGGCGAGATCTGCCGCATCACCGCCCGCGCCGGGGAGGCAGTGCTCTCGCTCGCGTGCATCAACGTTCAGGCGGAGAATTACCGTGTCGGACAGACGGTCTACGTTCTTGCCGACCGGACGAAAACGCACTACTTCAAAAAATAACTTCACCGGAGGATACGCATTATGATAACGCCGGAACGCGGCTGGAACACCTGGCATCCCGTTTCCTGCTCCCGCCTGGAAAACCTCCCCGCCGGACTTTCGATCGTCCCGGGTGCTTTTTCTGAGGCAGAATCGTCGTATACGCAGTTTCCCTTCGATTCGGAAACACGGCTCTTTGAGCACGAGTCTTCCGGACGCTACTGCCGTATGCGCGTCGGTCACGCCTGCGCGGAATTTGAGCTGGAATACCTCCGTTTTGACGAGTGGACAGTGCTTTTCCGCATGACGAACGTTCGTCCGCCGCGCGAGTGGGGCATCCGGTACCACATGCTCGTCTCCGTCGGCTACGAGAGCGGCGGTACCATGTATGAGACGGCCGACGGGCTTTTTGGCCGCCGGGACAACTATTTCGCTGCCGTGTCCTATGCCGGAGAGCCGCCGTACGATGTGATATTCTCGACGGCCTCCGATTACGCCGGGCTCTGCATGGCGGACAAGGGGTATAAGTCCACTGTTTCCGCCCAGAGCGCCGAGAGCACGTGGGCGACCTGCCGGTTCGTGCTCGAGCAGTCGCCGCAGGTCTGTATGGCGGTTTCCGTCGCGCACGATGAGAAAACGGCCAAAGCCTCCGCGGATCGCGCGGCGGCCGCTTTCGTCCGGTGGGACGAGCTGCGCGCCGATGCGCTGCGGGATTATCCGTGCAGCACCGATGGCGAGCACCCGCATATGACCGAGGCCGTCGCCGATATCATGGCTTGGAACGCCATGCACTCCCCGGAACTCGGCCGTGCCTATAACGCCATTGCCAAAAGCTGGAACCAAAACTTCGGCGGGTGGTATCTCTTCTTCTCCGACGCCTGCTACCAGATCATGCTCTCCTCGCTTTCGGGCGATGCGGAAATGGCCGCGCAGGATCTCGATTACGTCCTCTCCGCCGCAACGCCGGACGGCAATTTCACCGGCATGCTCTCGCCGTATCAGAAATGGGTAGACCGCACGCAGCCGCCGGTACTCGGCTTTTCGCTCTGGATGCACTATCTCATGAGCGGAGACATTGCTGCCGTGGAGCGCGCTTACCCGCTGCTCCGCCGCGCACAGCGCTGGTATCTTTCCCGCCGCCGGGACGGCGTCAGTCCGCTCATCCATCTCGGCACCTCCGCCACCGGCGACGGCTCCTACCGCGGCACGAAGCTTGCCGCCAAAAACGAGACCGCCATGGATAACAGCCCCATGTACGACGAGGCGTCGTTCGACAAGGCCTCGGGTCTTCTCGAAATGTATGATGTCGGCGTCAGCAGCCAGCTTGCGCTCGATCTCGAATGCACCGCCTATATGGCCGCGCTTCTCGGCAAGGAGAGCGAGAGGGAAGAGCTTGTGTCCGAAGCAGAAGCGCTGCGCCGGGCGATCAACGAGCAGCTCTGGGACGAGGAAAAGGGTATTTACGCCAACCGCAATACCAACGGCACGTTCGGCCTCACGAGCCCGACGAGCTTTTACCCGCTGGCTGCCGGTGTGCCGGACGGCGAGCGCGTGGACAAGTGCCTCTCCCATATCTTCAATGAAGAGGAGTTCTTCACGCCGTTCCCCCTGATCGCCATCAACGCTTCGCACCCCTCGGGGCACGAAAACCGCTACTGGCGCGGGCGGACGTGGGCGCCGCAGCCGTTCTGGACGTACATCGGCCTGCGCCGCTGCGGCCGTGACGCGGAAGCGCACCGTCTGGCGGAGCGCGCCGTATCCGGCTTTGAACGGCACTGGACGACCGAGCGCCGCAGCTTTGAAAACTATAACCCCTTTACCGGCGACGGCACGGACACCGTGGATTCGCAGCCGTTCTACAGCTGGACGGCGCTCTTCCCGCTCATGTGGTCGCTGGAACAGTTCGGCGTTACGCCGTGGGACGGCCTGTTCTTCGGCATGCACGACGGCGCGGCTTTCTCCCAGAAAAACCGGCTGTACCGCGGCCGCCGGTACGACGCCGTGTGCGACGGCAGCGAGACGGTTCTCTCCTGCGGCGGAACGGAGATTTTCCGCTCCAATATCCCCGCGCGCTTCCGGCACTTTGTCCGGGACGACCACCATGCCTCTGTTACGGTCACGTCCGACGCCGACGGCACGGTTTCCTTCCCCGGTATCACGCCGCGCCTCGTGCTTGTAAACGGCGCGCCGACGAGCGCCCAGAGCACGCTTTCCGTCCCCGGCGGCACGGTCTGCGTGGAGCTCTATTATTAATGCAGAGCAGTAAAATAAAGGCAGGTACATGGGTTTTCCATGTACCTGCC
>CAVEPP010000088.1:0-6992 GCA_963617605.1 Alloprevotella sp.
GGATCTACAAGGGCGAGATCCTCACCACCACGCTGCGCACCACGCCCCGCGTGATGGATACCAGCAAGCCGCTCAACGAGCGTCGCCGTGACGACCGCCGCGGCGGCCGCCGTGACGATCGCCGCGGCGGCTACAACCGCGACAACCGCGGCCAGGGTCAGGGCTTCAACCGCGACAACCGCGCGCCCGGCCAGGGCTACGGCCAGCGTCCCGCGGGCCAGGGCTACAACCGCCCCAACAACGGCCAGCGTCCTGCGGGCCAGGGCTACAGCCGTCCCGCTGCTCCCAAAGAAGGAGGTAATTCCTGATGTTAATGCCTAAGAGAGTCAAATACCGCCGCCAGCAGCGCGGCCGTATGAAGGGCAAAGCCACCCGCGGCAACGTCGTCAACTACGGCGAATGGGGCCTGATGGCTACTGAGCCCTGCTGGATCACGGCCAACCAGATCGAGGCCGCCCGTGTCGCCATGACCCGCTACACCAAGCGCGGCGGCCAGGTTTGGATCAAGATCTTCCCCGATAAGCCCGTGACCCAGAAGCCCGCCGAGACCCGTATGGGTTCCGGTAAAGGCTCTCCCGAATATTGGGTTGCCGTCGTGAAGCCGGGCCGCGTTCTCTTCGAGATCGCCGGCGTTCCCGAGGATGCCGCCCGCGAGGCCATGCGCCTGGCCAGCCACAAGCTGCCCTGCAAGACGAAGATCGTCGCGCGTGAGGCCGCCGAGACCGAGAATGGTGGTGAAAACTGATGAAGGCTAATGAGATTCGTAACCTGTCCGTCGAAGAGCTCGACAAGAAGCTCGCCGACCTGAAGAAGGACCTGTTCATGCTCCGCATGCAGCACGCCACCAACCATCTCGACAACCCCATCAAGATTTCCAACGTCCGCCGCGATATCGCGCGAGTCAAAACCGTGCTTCGTCAGAAGCAGCTCGAGCAGTGAAGGAGGTAACCGAAAATGAGTGAAATTAGAACTTCTTCCCGCAAGATGCGCGTCGGCAAGGTCGTCTCCGACAAGATGGATAAGACCGTCGTTGTCACCGTGGAAGACCGCGTGGCTCACCCCACGTACAAGAAGATCATTGGCCGGACTTACCGTCTGAAGGCGCACGACGAGAACAACGAGTGCGGCATCGGCGACAGAGTCCGTGTGATGGAGACCCGCCCCCTCAGCAAGGACAAGCGTTGGCGCGTGGTCGAGATCATCGAAAAAGCGAAGTAAGGAGGCGCCGAAGAAATGATCCAGGCTGAATCTTATCTGAAGGTTGCCGACAACACCGGCGCCAAGGAGCTCAAGACCATCCGTGTTCTTGGCGGCTCCAAGCGCAAGTACGGCAACGTGGGCGACGTCGTCGTCGCCAGCGTCCGCAAGGCCACCCCGGGTGGCAGCGTCAAGAAGGGCGATGTGGTCAAGGCCGTTATCGTCCGCACCACCAAGGGCGTCCGCCGCGCGGACGGCACCTACGTCCGTTTCGACGAGAACGCTGCCGTTCTCATCAACGGCGCAGATGACCACAACCCGAAGGGCACCCGTATCTTTGGGCCCGTGGCCCGCGAGCTGCGCGACAGGGAGTACATGAAGATCCTGTCTCTGGCTCCCGAAGTCATTTGAGGAGGGCATGGGAATGAAGATTCGTAAAGACGATAAAGTCGTCGTTCTGTCCGGCCGCGACAAGGGCAAGGAAGGCAAAGTCCTCTCCGCCGACCCGAAGAACGGCAAGGTCATTGTGGAGGGCGTGCTCGTCGCTTCCCGTCATCAGAAGCCCCACAAGCAGGGCGAAGAGGGCGGCATCATCCAGCGCGAGACCCCCATTTACGCCAGCAAGGTCATGCTGGTTTGCCCGAAGTGCGGCAAGCCCACCCGCGTGGGCCACACCGTTGCCGACGGCAAAAAGGTGCGCGCCTGCAAGAAGTGCGGCGCCGCCATTTGAGAGAGGAGAGTGACAGAATATTATGGCTTACGTTGCAAGACTGAAGAAAAAGTATAATGAGGAAGTCGCTCCCGCTCTGATGCAGAAGTTCCAGTACAAGAGCGTCATGCAGATCCCCCGCATCGACAAGATCGTCGTGTCCGTCGGCTGCGGCGACTGCAAGGATAACGCCAAGATGCTGGAATCCGTCATCAAGGACATCAGCGCCATCACCGGCCAGCATGCCGTCGCCACCGTCGCTCGCAAGAGCGTTGCGAACTTCAAGCTCCGCGAGGGCATGAAGGTCGGCGTCAAGGTCACGCTGCGTCAGGACCGCATGTGGGAGTTCATGGACCGTCTGTTCAACGTGGCTCTGCCCCGTGTCCGTGACTTCCGCGGCATCTCCGCCGATGCGTTCGACGGCCGCGGCAACTACTCCCTCGGCATCCGCGAGCAGATCATCTTCCCCGAGATCGAGTACGATAAGATCGAGAAGCTGCGCGGCATGAACATTGCCATCTGCACCACCGCCAACACCGACGAAGAGGCTCGCGAGCTGCTCAAGCTCATGGGCGCTCCGTTCACGAACGACTAAGGAGGAGAAGAAAAATGGCGAAACTTTCCATGAAGCTCAAGCAGGCCGCTCCTGCCAAGTTCTCCACCCGTCGCTACAACCGCTGCAAGATCTGCGGCCGTCCCCACGCCTATCTGCGTGACTACGGCATCTGCCGTATCTGCTTCCGCGAGCTGGCCTACAAGGGCCAGATCCCGGGCGTGAAGAAAGCCAGCTGGTAATTGCAGAAAAGCTCCGTCAAGACCCCGAAATTCAATAAAAAAATTGAGTTTTGGGGCTTGGCGGACTTGCCGTGTCAGCGGATCTTTGCTATAATAGATCAGTTGGCGCGGCCAACAAATTTCGTAAAGGATAGCGAAAGGCCGCGGTCAATCATGTATTGACGCGGAACCTCGCTGCCTGAACCGGTTAACGCCGGTAACTCTAATAAGGAGGATATACCCAAATGCAGATCACCGATCCCATTGCCGACATGCTTACACGTATCCGCAATGCCGGCACCGCCAAGCATGAAACCGTCGATGTCCCCGCCTCCAAGATGAAGAAGGCGATCGTCGAGATCCTGCTGAACGAGGGCTACATCAAGTCCTATCAGCTCGTTGACGACGGAACCCAGGGCATCATCCGCATCACGCTGAAGTATCTCCCCGGCAAGGAGAAGGCCATCCAGGGCCTCAAGAGAGTCTCCAAGCCCGGCCTGCGTGTGTACGCCGGCGCCGAAGAGCTGCCCCGCGTCCTGAAGGGACTGGGCATCGCCATCATTTCCACTTCCAAGGGCGTCATGACCGACAAGCAGGCCCGTGCCGAGCATGTCGGCGGCGAAGTCCTTGCGTTCGTATGGTAAGGGAGGAGAGAGAACATGTCTAGAATCGGTAGAGCTCCCATTACCGTCCCCGCCGGTGTTGAGATCACCGTGGGCGAGGGCAACCACATCACCGTTAAGGGTCCCAAGGGCACGCTCGAGCGCAAGGTCGCTCCGCAGATGCTCATTGAGATCGAGAACGGCGTCCTCCACGTCAAGCGTCCCAACGACGAAAAGCAGAACTGCGCGCTCCACGGTCTGACCCGTACGCTGGTCAACGACATGGTCGTCGGCGTCACCCAGGGCTTCTCCAAGACTCTGGAGATCCAGGGCGTCGGCTATCGTGCGCAGAAGGACGGCAAGAATCTCGTGATGAACCTCGGCTACAGCCATCAGGTCATCGTTCCCGAGATCGAGGGAATCGAAATCGAAGTTCCCGATGCCAACCACATCGTCATCAAGGGCATGGACAAGCAGAAGGTCGGCCAGTTTGCTGCGGATACCCGCATGAAGCGTCCGCCGGAACCCTATAAGGGCAAGGGCATTCGCTATCAGGGCGAGGTTGTCCGTATCAAAGAAGGCAAGACCGGTGCGAAATAAGGGGAGGTGCGCCTGAATGGTTAACAGACCGAATACTGCCGCTCAGCGCAAGCAGCGCCACGCGAGAGTCCGCGGCAAGATCTCCGGCACGCCGGAGCGTCCGCGCCTGTGCGTGTTCCGGAGCGAAAGCAACATTTATGCCCAGGTCATCGACGACGTCAACGGCAACACTCTGGTGTCTGCCTCTTCCGTCGAGAAGGACTTTGAAGGCAAGGGCGGCAACGTTGAAGCCGCCAAGAAGATCGGCTCGAAGATCGCCGAGCGCGCTCTGGCGAAGGGTATTGAAGAAGTGGTCTTTGACCGCGGCGGATATATCTATCACGGACGCGTCAAGGCTCTGGCCGAAGCTGCCCGCGAGGGCGGCCTGAAATTCTAAGCGGGAGGAGGAAACGAATAATGGCATATGGTAACGATCGCCGCGACAATCGCCGCGGCCGCGAGGAAAGCTCCGAGTATATCGAGAAGCTCGTTTCCCTCAATCGCGTCAGCAAGACCGTCAAGGGCGGCCGCATTATGAAGTTCTCCGCGCTCATGGTCGTCGGTGACGGCAAGGGCAAGGTCGGCTTCGGCATGGGCAAGGCCGGCGAAGTCAGCGAAGCGATCCGCAAGGGAATTGAAGATGCTAAGAAGAACATGCACACCGTCACGCTGACGGGCACCACGATCCCGCACGAAGTCCTCGGCGCTTTCGGCGCCGGCCGCGTGCTGCTCAAGCCCGCCGCCCCCGGTACCGGCATCATCGCCGGCGGCGCTGTGCGTGCCGTGATGGAAGCTGCCGGCATCAAGGACATCCGTGCCAAGAGCCTGCGCTCCAACAACCCCAACAACGTCGTCTCCGCTACCATGGAGGGTCTTCTGTCTCTGCGCAACGCCGAGCAGGTCGCCGTTTACCGTGGCAAGTCGGCTGACGAGCTGAAGGCGTAAGGAGGAAAACGGTATGGCAACTCTGAAGATCAAGCTCGTCAAGAGCCTGAACGGCAGACTGGACAAGCACATTGCCACTGCCAACTCCCTGGGTCTTTACAAGATCGGCAACGAGACGACCCAGCCTGACAACCCCCAGACCCGCGGCAAGATCGCCCAGATCGGCTATCTGCTGAAGGTCACGGAAGAATAAGGAGGCCCAACGTATGTTTATGAACGAACTTTCTCCCGCCGCCGGCAGCACCCACGTTGCCAAGCGCAAGGGAAGAGGCATCGGCACCGGCAACGGCAAGACCGGCGGCCGGGGCCACAAGGGCCAGAAAGCACGCTCCGGCGGCGGCGTCCGCATCGGATTCGAAGGCGGCCAGATGCCTCTGGCTCGCCGCATCCCGAAGCGCGGCTTCAACAACATTTTTGCCAAGCCCCTCGAGTCCATCAACGTCTCTGCTCTCAACCACTTTGAAGACGGCGCCGTCGTTGACGCGAACGTCCTTCTGGCGGAGGGCGTCCTGTCCAAGTGTGTCCACGGCGTGAAGATCCTCGGCAACGGCGAGATTACCAAGAAGCTCACCGTCAAGGCCAGTGCCTTCTCGGCCAGCGCCAAGGAGAAGATCGAAGCCGCTGGAGGAAAGGCCGAGGTGGTGTAAGGTGGTCCAGACTTTCCGTAACGCATGGAAGATCCCTGAGCTGCGCCGGAAGATCCTCTTCACGCTGTTCATCGTTCTTCTTTACCGGCTCGGCAACGCCGTGCCCGTGCCTTATGTGGACACCAACATTCTTGCCACCTACTTTGCTCAGCTGAAGAACACCGTCCTCGGACTTTACAACACCATGTCCGGCGGCGCGTTCTCCATGGCTACCATCTTTGCTCTGAGCATCCAGCCCTACATCAACGCCTCCATCATCATCCAGCTCCTGTGCATCGCTATCCCGGCGCTCGAGCGGCTGAGCAAGGAGGGCGGCGAAGAGGGCAAGAAGAAGATCGCTGCCATCACCCGTTACTCCACGGTCGGCATCGGCCTTCTTCAGGGCTACGGCTACTACGTGCTCATGAGCCGCAACGGCATCATCGTGTCCGACGCTCCCGCCGTCTGGGCGGCCATCGTCATCGTGATGACGTTCACCGCGGGCTCCGCGCTCGTCATGTGGCTGGGTGAGCAGATCACCGAATTCGGCATCGGAAACGGTATCTCCATCATCCTGTTCGCGAGCATCGTCAGCCGCTTCCCGCAGAGCCTCGGCAGCCTCGTCAGCAAGGCGATCAATCACGACCTCTCCTGGGTCGCCACGATCCTCATGCTGATCGGCGCGCTCGCCATGATCGTGCTGATCGTCATCGTCAACGATGCCGAGCGCCGCATCCCCGTCCAGTACGCCAAGCGCGTCGTCGGCCGGAAGATGTACGGCGGCCAGGCTACGTACCTGCCGATGAAGGTCAACATGTCCGGCGTTCTGCCCATCATCTTCGCGCAGTCCATCGCGTCCCTGCCCCCCACGATCATCCTGCTCTGCGGCGGCAGCCAGGACAGCTGGTTCATGCGCACGTTTGACAGCAACACGATCCCCTACGCGATCGTGTACTTCCTGCTGATCCTATTCTTCGCTTACTTCTACGCGACGATCCAGTTCAATCCCGTGGAAGTTGCGAACAACCTGAAGAAGAACGGCGGATTCATCCCCGGTTACCGCCCGGGCAAACCGACCAGCGAGTTCATTCAGAAGGTCCTGAACAAGGTCACCCTGTTCGGCGCCATTTATCTCGGCATCATCGCCTGCGTGCCCATCATCATCAGCGCCTGCTCCGAGGCCGCTGCCAACACGGGCATCTCCCTCGGCGGCACCTCGATCATCATCGTGGTCGGCGTTGCTATCGAAACGGTGCAGGCTCTCGAGAGCCAGATGCTTATGCGCCACTACAAGGGCTTCCTTGAATAAGGAGATCCCAACATGAAGCTGACTCTGCTGGGCGCCCCCGGCGCTGGAAAGGGGACCCAGTCGGACATCCTATCCCGTAAATTGGGTGTCCCCACCATTTCGACCGGCAACATCCTGCGCTCTGCCATCCACGATGGCACGAGCGTGGGACTCGCGGCCAAGTCGTACATCGACAAGGGCCAGCTCGTGCCGGACGACGTGATCATCGACATCGTGCAGGAACGCCTGGCGCAGAGCGACTGCGCCAACGG
>CAVEPP010000089.1:0-6937 GCA_963617605.1 Alloprevotella sp.
CCTGCAGCCAGAGAGCGGGGTAAATGTAGCCGGCGGGAGAGGACGTGCCCATGACGCTCCAGTTGGCGCCGTCAAGATCTTCCCAGGTGAGCTCTTCACCGGCGTTGACCTTGTCCTGCAGAGCCTTGCCCTTTTCGGACGGGCCGGCGATGAACAGAGCGCGGTAGGAAACGGCCTGGCGGTCGGAAGCCTCGGTGGGCTGACCGTCGTTCCAGTCCTTCGCGTTGTCGGAATCCTTGCTCAGACCATCGCGGGTGGCGGTGAGAATGACCTCGGCGCCGTCGACATAGAGGACGTAGGTACCGCCGGGGATGAGGCCGATGTCGATCGTGCCGGCTTCGAGACCTTCGCCGACCGCTTCATACGTCGTGCCGACGGTGATCTCCACTTCGCCGACTTCGTAGCCGAGAGTGGCAAGCTGTTCCTTGAGCATCTCCTTGAGAGGCTCGGTGACGGTGATGATCTCCTGCGGCTCGCGGGACGGAACGAACGCGACCTTCAGAGTGTCGATCTTCTTCGCAGTGGGTTCGGTGGTGCCGGTCTCTTCCGCGGCGGGAGCCTCGGTAGCGGCCGGGGTCTCGGCGGTGGTGCCGCAGCCGGCCAGCAGGCCGAGCGTCATGACGACCGCCAGCAGGAGCGCAAAAATCTTTTTCATCCTTTTTCCTCCGATAATACTCTTCTTTTTTTCTGGCGCATACGCAAAAAAGCAAGGTGCGCCGTTCCTCAAAATGAGTATAGCACACCCCGGGAAAGAAAAAATTTCCGATTCAGTAAAAATGTTAGTTCTTTGAAGAGAAGTAATACGCCACCAGTTCTTCAAACGCGAGGATCACATGGCCGAAAAAGGGATTCGGCAGACTCCCGGCAAGCGTCTGCTTCGAGCCATCCACCACGATGACGAGATCCGAGAGCCGTGCGAGCGCGGAATCGGCGCGTTTGGTGAACGTCACGATCTTGTGGCCGTTCTGCCGGGCATGACGCACGTCGTTGAGCACCGGCTCGGTCTCCCCGCTTTGGCTCACGGCGAACATGACGCTCGGCGCTTCCTCCTCGTCGGTGAGATTGTGCGCCGTGCAGAAAAGCATGTGGTCATAAAAATGCACGTTGTTATAGACCATGAAGCCGCAGATGGAGAGCCGCTGCGCGATATATTCGCCCACGATGTTGGAAAAGCCCTCGCCGGTCGTAAACATCTTCGCCTGGCGCGAAGCGTCGAGCAGCGCGCAGAAGCCGTTCACGAGCTCGTCCGAATAGTTGTCTATGAGCGTTTTGAGATTTTCCGCGCTGCGCTCGCCGCGCCGGTCCATCTGGCGGCTGAGATAGTAGTAAAGCTCACTGTAGCCGTCAAAACCGAGGCGCTTGCACATTTTCACGATCGTTGCGGCGGAGAGAAAGTTTTCGTTTGCGATCTGCTGGATACCGACGCGCTTTTCGCCGCGTTCGATGTGCGCGGCAATGCCCATGATCACGCGCTTCTCATCCTCGGACAGCAGATTGGTCAAAAGAAAATAACTGCCGTTCAATAAAATTCCCTCCCCGTCATGTCGTTTACTCTGTTATTACTATAGCAAACCTGCCGCCAAAGTGCAACGTCTCATGTCACATTCCAAGCGCCGATTCGCAAGGAACCGCGCGTCGGACAGCCAGCCTTTTCGGTGCTTTTCCCTTTTCTCCTTGGTGGGCGATAGCCCGCCTGCATCCAAAAGAACAAAAACCTCGAAATCTGAGGCTGCCCGATGCGAAACACTTCCGCCCGGCAAAACCGCATGGGCCCTTGCAAATCGACACTATCCTGAGTAAAACAAAACTGACGCCGCGGGGATTGCGGCGTCAGTCTCTTGTTTAAATTTTCTTTTCCCTGCTTAGGAAGTGGGGCCCGTATATCCTGGGGCAGTTCAATTTACCGGTTCCTTTTTGCAAAAAATCTTGCATAGCTTACTCCCGCAGGAGCAAATACAGTTTGACCGTTTTGCCGGCGGCGTGTACGTCGGCAAAACGACTTCTCGGCGCGCAAACGTGCAAGCGTAAGCGAATGTGCTGCAGCAAGCCGCATCCCCTCAGACGGAAGCGTCAGCAGGTAATTCCGTAGATGTGCGGATGCATGTCGGCGTACTGCGGCTCCTCCCACCAGCGCGGGCCGCCGTCCCAGTTTTCGAGGATGAACTCCTCGCCCCAGTCGTCAATGATGATCTGGTTGCCGTTTTCATCCACGCCGTTCGTGCCGCCGGGCATATAGTACATGTGGAAGAAGTCGCGCATTTCGTAGTAATACGGGTTGTAGCGCCAGATGCCGCCGGACGGCTCGCAGCCGTTGTAGAGGAAGAGCGTTGTGTTCGGCAGCGCGTCGGCGAGCTGCCGGCGCTGCGTCCCGGAGAGCGGCACGCTCGGGTACCAGAGAAGATCGAGATTTGTGAGCTTCGGCAGGACGCTCCAGGCATTATCCTGCTTTACATTCATATACGCAAGATTGAGCGCCTTGAGCGCGGTGCATTCGAGCAGCGGCGAAATGTCGCTCACGTTCGTCTGGAACATTTCGAGATACCGCAGCTCCTTGAGCTGGGCAAGCGGGGAAATGTCTTCAATCGGGCACTCGGCGATGATGAGATACGTCATGTGCGGCATATACTGCAAAAAGCTCAAATCGGTGATATTCATGTGGCCGATGTCCAGCCCCTTGAGGTCGGTGCAGTATTTCCAGCAGTCGATATCGTCGTCCGTGAGATAGACCTTGTTGTCGCCCCATGCCGCGGCGATGAAATACTCCGCGTCAGTGCGCAGATAATAGTTGCCGAAATAGACCTTCCAGACGACGCGGATGCTCTCATATTTCTGGTTGAGCGCGTCGAGCTGCTCATAGGAGAGGTTCGTGTCGCACATATCGACCTGCGTGAGCTTCGGAAGCTCCGCGAACGCGGCTTCGAGTGCGGAAACATCGGCGATCGAATAGTTATTGAGATCAATGAACTCCGTGTCCCATGAAAGCTCCTGCCCCTCGACCGAAACTGTCCACCCGGCGGAAATGTCCGGGTGCTGCTCGATGAACGTGAGCCGGTCGGAGACGGGTGCGGTGCAGCCGGTCAGCTCGACCGTGCGCAGCTGCGGCAGAAGATCAAGCGCGGAGGTAAGCTGCGCGAGCGCGGCGGCGTCCTCGCCGCTTAGGGAAAGCTCGGTCGTGAGGTTCGACACGCTCTGCGAGCCGATCTGCACGTTCCAGAAAAAGCTGACGTCGGGGAAGGCCGCGGTGAGCGAGTGCTGCTCGTCGATCGTAAACACGGCGTCCGGCAGATTTACGGTGCGCACACCGGAGAAATGCGGGAGCTGCGAGAGCAGCTCCGCGGCGGTCGGGGCCGTGCCGGAAACGGTGAGCTCCACGGCTTCGGAGTCAAACCACTGCGAGCCGATGCAGAGCGTGTAGCGCATTTCGCAGTTCGGCAGCTCCGCGCGGAGCGTTTCCATCGCACCGGGCGCGGTGCAGTGGTTCACGGTGAGAGAGCGGAGGTTTTCAAAAAGGCGGAGGTTTACCCAGTCGTTCGGAAGGTCCTCGAGCGTGACTGCCTCCGTAGCGCTGTCGTAGGGCTCGTCGTTGAGATACACCGAATAGAGCACGCGGCAGCCGGGGTGCGCGCTGCGGAACTCGTCAAGCACGTCGGCGGAGAGCTCATTTTCACGCACGTCAAGCTCCGTGAGCGCGGTGCACCGGTCGAGCGCGGAAAGGTCGGTGAGACCGGCGCCGCGCAGATCGAGCGTCGTTGAATTCACGGGGATAAACTGCTGTCCAAGCCGGACGTACCGGCGCGAGAGAATGAATCCCGCTGCGGCGGCGAGCAGTACGAGCGCTGCGGCGCAGATGACCAGCACGCGGGCGGCGATTTTTGTTTTGTCTTTTTTCTTTTCCTGCATCGGAAGCCCTCCGGAAATTAATAGCCCCAGTATTTTTTGTGGACGGCGGCCAGTTCGTCCGCCGTCATGCGCTCGATGGGGTCGCCCTCAATGTCCATATAGTACATGTGGAACGCATCGCGCATATCGTAATAGTCCTCGTCATAGCGCCAGGTGCCGCCGGAGGACTCGTCGCCCGCGGGACACCAGATCTCCGTATCGGGCAGCGCGGCGCGAAGCTCGTCGATCTCGGTGTAGCTGAGATTCGCGCCGGAGCACCAGACCCGGCGAAGCCACGGCATCTGCGAGAGCGTTTCAACGATCGCCGCGCCGGACGCGGGAATGTAGCAGATGTTGAGATCGCGCAGCGCAGTGCACCCGACAAGCGGCGAGAGATCCCAGAGATTGGTGTTGAAAAGCTCCAGCCATTCCAGCTCCCTAAGATCGGCGAGCGGCGACAGGTCATAGATCGGGTTGTCCGCAAGGATCAGATATTTGAGATGCGGCATCCCCGCGACAAACGGCGCGCTGTCCAGATGGCAGTGGCCGAGATCGAGCGCCACGAGATCGCGGCAGTAGCGCAGCGCGCTCGGCCCGTGCTGCACGCCGGTCAGCTCTACGCCGGCGTCGGGGTTGGTGATGAAATAATCCGTGTCGGACGTTGTGCGAAAGGTGTAGATGCACACCGGCCATGAGAACGTGATATCCGGGAACGCCTCCTGCAGCGCGCCCATTTCCTCATCCGTGAGACCGCAGCCGGCCATATCGACGCGGTTCAGTTCGGGAAGCGAGGGGATGGCGTCCGCGAGCGCGGCGCCCGCGTCCTCGATTTTTATGTCGTGAAGGTCGAGCTCCGCGGTATCCCACGCGGCCTCCACGCCGTACACATCGATCGGGGCAGGCGTGGCCGTCGGCGCGGGGGTCGGTGCAAGTGTCGGGGTCGGCGAGGGAGACGGCGCTTCTGTTGTTATGACGGCGGCGGACGCCGCTTCGTTCGCTCCGCATGCGGAAAGAATACAAAGCGCTGCCGCGGCAAAGAATAAGATGAGCGGTCGTTTCATTCTCTCACCCGGTGACAATGATCTGGTTGCCGTTTTCGTCCACGCCGTTCGTGCCGCCCGGCATATAGTACATGCCGAAGAAATCGCGCATTTCAAAGTAGTGCGGGTGCTCGCGCCACGTGCTGCCGGTCGGCTCGCCGTGCTCGGCAAGGTACATTTCGGTGTTCGGGAGTGCCGTCTGCAGCTCCTCGAGCTGCTCGGCGTTCAGGTTGTTGCCGCAGTACCACAGCCGTTCGAGCTGCGGCATGTTGACAAGTGTTTCGAGACATTTGGCGGGACGGCAGTAGATGTAGGAAATGTTCAGGTCTGTGAGGGCTCTGCAGTTCTGCAGCGGGGAGATGTCCTCGCACTTTGTCCAGAACATTTCAAGATACGTGAGCTCCTGCAGCTCGCCGATGGGCGTGATGTCGTTCACGTCGTTCTCAACGAGGATGAGGTACTTGAGATGTGGAACGTACTGGAGAAAGTTGAGGTGCGTGATGTTCTTGTGGCCAAGATCGAGCGCCTGCAGATCGGGGCAGTATTTGAGCACCTCGAGATCGTTGCTGTAGATCGGGAAATCGTTGCGCACACGGGCGGCGATGAAGTTCGTATCGTCCGTGCGCAGGGAGAATTCGGAAAAGTATACGCGCCAGACGAACCGGACATTCTCGTGCCGGTCGTTGAGCGCGGCCATATCCTCGTTAGATATGCCGCAGTCGCACATCACGACTTTTTCGAGCAGCGGGAATTCGCCGAGCACGTCCTCAATGACGGCCGCGCCGGGAAGCCCCATCGGGATGCCGCTGAAATCCAGCTCGACTGCGGCTGTCGAAACGGTTTTTCCAAAGAGCGTGAGCTCGTATACCACAACGGCATCGCTCGCGGCGCGGACAGCACGAATCTGCTCCTTTGCCAAGCCGCAGCCGGTCAGGTCGATGCGCTCCAGCGCCGGGAAGCGGAAGAAATTCTCACAGAGCGTTTCCACGTCCTGTGCGGTAAGCGTCTGCCCGGCGAAGGAGATCGCTTTCGCCGAGGAGGAAGCGGTCACGCCGAGAAGCTCCACGTTCCAGTGAAAAGTGACAGCCGGGAATGCCGCGGCGAGCGTATCCTGCATTTCATAGGATACCGCGCCGCCCGTAAAGGATACGTTGGAAAGCCCGGGAAGAAAGGGCAGCTTTTCCAGAAGCTCGGCGAGCGGAGCATCGGCGCGCAGCACAGCGCGCTGCGCGTCCATCGGCACGGCCTTGCCGCCGATGGTCACGAACGCGGTCACCTCGAGCATCGGGTAGGCATCGCGCAGCGCGAGCAGTGCTTCGTAGTCCGTGCAGTTTGACGCATCAACGCTTTTCAGCTTGGGAAAGCGGGAAAAAAGCGGAATGTCCGAGAGCGAGAGCGCGGTGATCTCCAAATTTTCGGCGTCGCTGGGGCGGCTGCCGCCGGAGAGCGGCACATTCCAGAGAACGGTCTTTTCGGGATACTCCGCGGCAAACGCTTCGGCCTCCTGCACGGAGATGTCCTCGCCGCGAAGATCGATCACGTCCGCTTTCCGGGCGATTACCCGGCCGGAATATACGCTGTATGAGGAGAAAAACCATGCCGCGGCGGCAGCGAGCACCAGCACGAGCGCCGCAAGGATCCACCCTATGCGGGATTTCGTGTGTTTCATCTCTTATAAATCCCACGGACGAAGCATATAGGGGTTGAAGCGCCGCTCGTATTCGAGCGTGGTGCTTCCCTCGTGGCCGGGGTAGACCTCGTAATCGCCGGGCAGGTCGCGCAGCTTTTCAAGCGAGTGGCCTAGCTCCAGCGAGCTGCTGCCGGGGAAGTCGTACCGGCCGCAGGACATGCGGAAGAGCGTGTCGCCGGTGAAGAGGCAGTCCTCGCAGCGGAACGTCAGCCCGCCGGGGGTGTGGCCGGGTGTTTCGATCACGTCAAACGTGAGAGAGCCCGCTTCGATCACGTCGCCCTCGCGGACGAACACGGTGTCGTCCGGCGGGTCAAGCTCGAAATCCTCG
>CAVEPP010000090.1:0-6931 GCA_963617605.1 Alloprevotella sp.
GGTAAACAACGCCGTTGTGGACGACGGCGTCGTGATAGTGCCCGTTTCCGCCAAATCGTTCCATAATCGTTCTCCTTTGCAAAGTCGTAGGATCTATTCTCTTTTTTGAAATTGGTCCTACCTCTTGATTCGGAGTATACACCAAAATCGAAAAGAATCAAGCATAAAAATGGGAGAAAAATAAGAATCGTAGAACTGCACAAATTGGTTCAACCAATTTTAACACACTTGCTGAAAAAAGCACACCGGGCCTTCCCCAAGGGAAAGCCCGGTGTGCTTTTAGCCTTTACCAAAGCGGCAAAAGAGGGTATAATTACTTGAGCAGACCTTCGAGCAGCAGTTTGACGCCGATGCCGACCAGGACGATGCCGCCGGCGATCTCCGCCTTTTTCGGGTGGATGCCAGGGATGCGGCTCGCGGCCATGGCGCCGCCGAAGGCGATGAGGAACGTTGTGCAGCCGATAACGGCGCACGAGAGCACAACGCCGGGGCCCGGAGGCGAGAACGCGAAGCTCACGCCGACGGCGAGCGCGTCGATGCTCGTCGCCACGGCGAGCGCGAGCAGCCGCTTGTGGGAGAGCGCCGCCATGCCGCCGGAGCCCTCTTCGCCGCCGCGCACGGCCTCGACGATCATTTTACCGCCGATGAACGCGAGCAGCGCAAAGCTCACATACGGGCCGATGGCCGTGACGTAGCCGGATACCGTGCTGCCGAGAATGTAGCCCGCGAGCGGCATGAGAAACTGGAACGCGCCGAAATACAGCCCGTGCCAGAGCGCATAGCTCGTCTTGAACGGGCGCATGGCGAGGCCGTTTGTGACGGACACCGCAAACGCATCCATGGAAAGGGAAATGCCGATGAGTATAACAGAAATCATGGGAACCTCCGCACAGGAAAAGAATATGGCCGCCGCGCTCGCGCTCGCGCGCGAGGCCGCCGCCGCGGGGGAAATACCGGTCGGCTGCATTATCACCGACGGCGCGGGGAACGTGATCGGACGGGGAAGAAACCGGCGCGAGGAGGGCGCGGACGCGACCGCCCACGCCGAGATCGAGGCCATCCGCGAGGCATGCCGCGCGCTCGGCACGTGGCGGCTGGACGGATGCACGCTGTATGTGACGCTCGAGCCCTGCCCCATGTGCGCCGGGGCGATATTGAACGCGCGCATCCCCACGGTGGTGTACGGCGCGCGGGAAGCGAAAAGCGGCTCGTGCGGCAGCGTGATCGACCTGTTTTTTGAAAACTACGGCTTTCAGCCGCGGGTATACGGCGGCGTCCGGAAGGACGAGTGCGCCGCGCTGCTGCGGAATTTCTTTTTGCGGATGCGGGAGAGATAACGGTCTTTTTGCGGCCCCCTTGTGCAAAGGGGGCTGGCAGCGAAGCTGACTGGGGGATTGTAGTCTTCGGAAAACGACAATCCCTCCGTCTTTTGCCTGCGGCAAAATCCACCTCCCTTTACACAAGGGAGGCTTTTTCCTATGTGATGGGTTTTTAATGGGAGCCGAGATTCGGCTCCCATTTTTCGTTAGTTCTTGAGCGTTCCGTCCGGGTTGAAGAGGGGCAGAGGGGCGAGCACGGTGATGTCGTGCCGCTCGATCGCGCCGCCCTCGGCGAGGACCGCCATTTTGCCGACGATGTTGCCGCCGGCCTTCTTCACGAGCTCTTCCATAGCGCGCAGGCTCTCGCCGGTGGAAATCACGTCGTCCACGATGAGGATGCGCTTGCCCTTCATGCGCTCGGCATCCGCGGTGTCGATAATGAGCGTCTGCGTGCCGCCGGTGGTGATGGAGTGCACGTGCACCTCGAAAATGCCGGTCATGTACGCTTTCGCTTTCTTGCGGGCGAGCAGGTAGGGAATACCGCACTGGCGGGACATTTCGTACGCGAGCGGGATCGCCTTGGCTTCGGGCGCGATGATGTAGTCAAACTCCGGGGCGCGCTTGAGAAGCTCCTTGGCGGCGTGGATGGTCATCTCCACATCGCCGAACATGACGAACGCGCCGATGTACAGATCGTCGCTCACCGGGCAGAGCGGCAGATCGCGCTTGAGGCCGGCGATATCCATGGTGTAGGTCATCATTGTTGTTGTCTCCTTTTTATTTTATACATCCAATCCGGTGAGATACCGCCGGATCATATCCAGAGCATTGCTGGCCGCGATGAGCCGGATGCGCGGCCGCGGCGCGTGGCCGCATTGCAGACGGCGGACGAAGCAGCCGCCGCGCGAGGCGAGCGCCACGAACACGAGCCCCACGTCGTCTCCGTCGGGCCCGGCCCAGCCGGTGATGCCGATGCCGATGTCGCTGCCGAGCGCCTTTCGCACGCGCTTGGCCATCTTTGCCGCGACCGGCATGCTCACGACGCCGTTTTCGGCGATGAGGTCCTCGTCCATGTCGAGCAGACGGACCTTGGCGTCCTCGGTATACGTCACGACGCCGCCGAGAAAGTGCGCGCTTGCGCCGGGGATATCGGTGATGCGCTGCGCGAGCAGACCGCCCGTGCAGCTCTCCGCCACGGCGAGCGACGTATTTTTCTCCTGCAAAAGCTGCAATACGCGCTCTTCGAGCGAGGCACAGTCGATGCCGTAGACGAGATCGCCCATCTTATCGCAGATATCCTCGATCACCGGCTCCATGAGCGCTTCACATTCCGCTTCGTCCGCGCCCTTGGCGGTGACGCGCACCCAACATTCACCCTCGCGGGAGTACGGCGCGACGGTGGGGTTCGCCCCGTCCATAAAGGAGCGCAGGCGCGTTTCCATCGCGCTCTCGCCGATGCCGAAAAAGCGGATCATGTGCGAGCGGATCAGGCCGCCGGAGAGCTTCTGGAGATAGGGCATCACATAGTTTCGCAGCATCGTGACGCACTCTCTCGGCGGGCCGGGCAGCATTACGACGCGCACTGGACCCTCCTCAATAATGCATCCCGGCGCGGTGCCGCAGTCGTTCGGCAGCATGATGCTCCCCTCGGGGAGATATGCCTGCTGGAGATTGTTGTCGGTAAAGCTCCGGCCGCGCTCGGCGAAATATTCGCGGATGTCCGCGAGTGCGTCCTCATTGAGATAGAGTTTCCGGTCAAAGGCGCGCGCGAGCGTCTGCTTGGTGAGATCGTCGCACGTAGGGCCGAGACCGCCGGTCGTGATGATGAGATCGGCGCGGTTCCGCGCGCGGTAAATGCACTCGGTGAGCCGGGCGGGATTGTCGCCGACGACGGTGTGCCAGTAGACGTTCACGCCCAACTCCGCCAGCGCGAGAGAAATGTCCCGCGCGTCGGTGTTGACCGTGCCGCCGAGCAGAAGCTCTGTCCCGACGGAGAGGATTTCGGCGTTCATAGGACGCCTCCTTAAAAGAAAATCAGGGGTCAAAGCGCACACGCTCGATGCCGGCCATCGCCTCGGCGACGAGACCTTCGATATCGAGCACAGCCTCCGCTTCCTCTACGGCGTCGATGCGGGGCCGCGTGCGGGGGTGGCGCGGCGTGAATACCGTGCAGCAGTCCTCGTAGGGCAGCGTGGAGAGCTCGAACGTGCCGATCTTGCGGGAGAGGCGGACGATCTCTTCCTTATCGAAGCCGATGAGCGGGCGCAGCACGGGCAGGCGCGTGACGGCCTCGGTGCAGCCGAGCGCCTCCATCGTCTGCGAGGCGACCTGGCCGAGATTTTCACCCGTGACGAGCGCTTTCGCGCCGTTGCGGTCGGCGACCTCCTGCGCGATGCGCATCATGAACCGGCGCATGATGAGCGTGAAATATTCCTCGGGGCATTTGTCGCGAATCTCGGTCTGGATGTGCGTGAACGGCACGACCTCCACGGTGAGCCGTCCGCAGTAGGCGGTGAGCTCTCTGGCAAGATCGAGCACCTTCTGCTTGGCCAGCTCCGAGGTATACGGGAACGAGAAGAAGTGTACCGGGATCATATGTACGCCGCGCTTGGCGATCATATACGTCGATACCGGCGAATCGATGCCGCCGGAGAGCAGCGTTACCGCCGTGCCGCCGCAGCCGACGGGCAGACCGCCCGCGCCGGGCAGCGGGGGACGGTGGATGTAGGCGGCGCGCTCGCGCACCTCCACGTGCACGGTGAGCTCCGGGTCGTGGACGTCCACGGCGGTCTCCGGGAATGCCTCGGCAAGCTCGCCGCCGACGTACTGGCTGACTTCGATGGAGGTCATCGGGAAGGCCTTGTCCGCGCGGCGCGTCTCGACCTTGAAGCTCTTCGCTTCGCGCATGGCTTCCGCCATGTACTCGATGGCCTTTTGCGCCATCGCCTCGGGCGTTTTGTCGCACGCGGCGGCGCGCACCACGGCGGCGATGCCGAACACCTTCGTCATGGCCTGCTGCGTTTCGTCCATGTCAATATCGTCCGACTTCGGCTCCACATAGATCGTGGACTGCGTGCATGTTACGTCAAACTCGCCGAGCGAGCGCAGACGGCGCTTCACGTTGGAAATGAGCTTCTGCTCAAAGTATTTCTTGTTCAGACCCTTGAGGACGATCTCGCCCTGCTTGAGAAGAATGATGTCCTGCATATTGACCTCACACATATTGTAATAGCTCTGCCGGGGCGCTCAGGATCCCCAGCGCGGCGCAGTTCTCTAATTTGTCGTGGTCCCAGTAGCCCCAATCGCAGAGGACGCAGGGGAGACCCGCGTTTTTTGCCGTTTCGCTGTCCACGCCGGAATCGCCGACGTAAAGCGCGCGGGACGGTTCAACGCCGAGCGCTTTGAGCGCATCGTACACCGCGTCGGGTGCGGGCTTTGTGGGGCGGCCCGGTTTCCGGCCCTCCACATGGGAAATTTTCCCGCCGAAGAACTTGCGCAGCATCGGCGCGGCGTCGGTGTGATCCTTGTTTGTGACGCACGCGGTGCGGATGCCGCGCTCATGCAGCGCGTCCAGGAGCTCCGGGATGCCCGCGTAGGGCGTCACGTGCTCCTGCGCGTGGGCGGCGTAGAGCCCGGCGTAGACGGCGAGCGTATCGTCGATGAGCGCTTCCTGGCCCGGGCCGAGCGCGCGGGTGATGAGCATTTTCGCGCCGTTGCCGACCATGGAGCGGATCTCCGTGACCGTCCGTTCCGGGCGGTGCATTTCGCGCAGCGCGCCGTTGACGGCCGCGGCAATGTCGGCAAGCGTATATAAGAGCGTTCCGTCCAGATCGAAGAGGACGGCATCGAATCGGTTCATGGCGTGGCCTCCGGGGAGGAAGAGATGAGAAAATCGTAGGTACGGTACTGCACAGCCTCGGCGATGTGCTCGGGCGCGATGTCCTTTGCTCCGGCGAGATCGGCGATCGTGCGCGCGACGCGGAGTATGCGGTCGTAGCTTCGCGCCGTGAGACCGAGCGCGTGGAAGGCGTCCTTCATCAGCGCGTCGCCCTCGGGGGTGAGAGAACAGTACCGCTCCATGTCGCGCGGCGACATATTGGCATTGGATACCGTGCCGGAGGAAAAACGCTTTCGCTGCACCTCCCGCGCGCGGTTGACGCGCTGACGGATGGTTTCGGAGCTCTCACCGTCCGGACGGCGGCGCAGCTCGTCGTAGGCGAGCGCAGGGACCTCCACAATGATGTCGATCCGGTCCATGAGCGGGCCGGAGAGCTTGGCGTGGTAGGCGCGGACGGACTTTTCGCTGCACCGGCAGCGGCCGCCCGGCTGCCCGTACCAGCCGCATTTGCAGGGGTTCATGGCGCAAACGAGCATGAACCGGCTCGGGTATACCGCCGTTCCGGCGGCGCGGGAGACGGTCACAACGCCGTCCTCGAGCGGCTGGCGCATGACTTCAAGCACATCTCGGTGATATTCGGGCAGCTCGTCGAGAAACAGCACGCCGTTGTGCGCGAGCGATACCTCGCCCGGCTGGAGCTGCGCTCCGCCCGCCATCGCAGCGGCGGAGAGCGTGTGGTGCGGCGCGCGGAAGGGCCGCTGGCGCAGGATAGGGCGCTTTTCGTCCGTCAGACCGCAGACGCTCCAGATGCCGGTGGACTCCATCGTCTCCTCGCGGCTCATGTCCGGCAGTATGCCGGGGAGACGCTTGGCGAGCATCGACTTGCCCGAACCCGGCGGGCCGACCATGAGAACGTTGTGCCCGCCCGCAGCGGCGACTTCGAGCGCGCGCTTGACGTTCTCCTGCCCCTTCACCTCGGCATAGTCGGGGAAGATCAGCTCTTCCTCGCTCGGCACGGGCGGTTTGGCGGGGGTGATCTTCTCCCCGCCCGAGAGATGCGCCAAAAGCTCCGGGACGGTATGTACGGGATAGACGGTGAGATGGTCGGCGTAGGCTGCCTCGCGCGCATTGCCCGCGGGGACGTACAGCTCCCGGATGCCCGCCTTTTCCGCGGCGAGCGCCATCGGAAGCGCGCCGCGCACCGGGCGCACCTCGCCCGAGAGGGAGAGCTCGCCGATCACGGCGGCGTCCGGCGGCAGAGGCCTGGCCTGCCCGGAGGCGATGAGGATGCCGAGCAGGATCGGGAGATCGTATACAGTGCCGGCCTTTTTCCGGTCGGCGGGCGCCAAATTCACGGTGACGCGGCTGACGGGGAAGTCAAGACCGCAGTTTTTCACCGAGGCGCGCACGCGCTCGCGCGCCTCCTTTACGGCGGCGTCGGGCAGACCGACAAGGTCAAACTGCGGCAGCCCGCCGGAGAGAAAAATCTCCGCCGAGACTTCATAGCCGCCGATGCCCTGCAAGCCGAGCGAGCGTATTTTCGCAACCATATCCCCGCCGCCTTTCTTAAAATCGAATCGGGAGCGCTTATCAGACTGTCAAAAAGCCTCGCAGAGTTTGCGCCCGCAGGCGCAAATAGAGTTTCGATCATTTTCTCTGGCGACATGTGCGTCGGAGAAAATACATTTCGGCTCGCAAACGTGCGAGTTGTGCGCCAAAGGCGCACAGCGAGTGCGCTGCGGCGAGCCGCAGCCTTTTCAAACGAGAGCCCAAC
>CAVEPP010000091.1:0-1177 GCA_963617605.1 Alloprevotella sp.
GAGATAAACTGTTTATGTCATTCAGGCTCATTCTGAATGTCCTCCTTTTGCTTTTCGGGTGCAGTTGGCAGACCGCACCCTTATTCTAAAGCAAAAGGAGTTTTTTTGCCTGCCCCATCGCCCTAGGCTCTTTTGAACCACGCGTCTAACGCGTGGTTTTCGGATATACAAAAATACCTCCCTCTGACGAGGGAGGTGGCGAAGCCGAAGGCTTTGACGGAGGGAGAGACGTTCTGCGCGGAATTTTCCGGTTCTTCTCTCCCTCAGTCAGCTTCGCTGACAGCTCCCTCGTCAGAGGGAGCCAAGACAGTATGCAGTAATTTGGCTCCCTTGTGCAAGGGGGCATTTTATTTTTCTGTCCTTTTGCGGAGGGCGCGGCGGGTGCGGCGGATGTGGCGCTCATAGTCGCCGCTCTCCAATAGCTCCGCGAGCACGAGCTGCTCAAAGAGCGGCACGGTGCAGGAATAAAACCCGATCCGCTCGGCGTACTGCGCCGCGAGCTCTTCCGAGAGCACCATATAGCCCATACGCAGCGACGGCGCGACCGTCTGCGAAAACGTGTTCAAATAGATCACATTCCCGCTCTCGGCGAGCGAGAATACCGTTTCCTCCGGCTTGGACGCGACCGTAAACTCCGAAGAAAAGTCATCCTCAACAATATAGCGCCCCGGCTCGGAAGCCCAGCGGATATACTCGCGCCGCTTGGCCGCGGACGCGGTGACGTTGCTCGGAAAACTGCGGTACGGCGTAATGTGCAGCACGGAGGCGCGTGACGCGGCAAGCGCGTCGCTGCGGATGCCGTCCGCGCCGAGCGGCAGAAGCTCAAGCGACGCGCCGTGTGCGCGGTAGACGAGCGCGATCTTCTCATAGGACGGGTCCTCCGCCGCGTAGATGCGCGCCGCGCCGAGAAGCTGCACGATCAGCCCATAGAGATATTCCGCGCCGGAGCCGACAAAGATCTGCTCCGGCGTCACGCGGATGCCGCGGCTGCGCGCGAGATAGCGCGAAATCGCCTGCCGCAGCGCGGCACTGCCGAAGTTCGGGCTTTTTTCCAGAAGCTGCTCGCCGTACTCGCTGATGACGCGGCGCATCACGCGCGAGAGCACCGAAAACGGAAAGTCCGCCCTCTCCCCCGCCGGGACCGCCGCCGGACGCACCGGCGAGCTCGGCACAAAGC
>CAVEPP010000091.1:1187-6848 GCA_963617605.1 Alloprevotella sp.
TCGTGGAACTGCACGTAATGTCCGCTGCGCCGCCGCGCTTCGAGATACCCCTCGTCCGTCAGCAGCGCGTAGGCGTGCTCGACCGTGACGACGCTCAGTCCCTCCTCCTCGGCAAGCTGCCGCTTGGACGGCATCCGCGCGCCGAAGGGATAGTCGCCGCGCACGATCTCTCCGCGCAGTCGCTCATACAGACGCAGGTATGCCGGGCGGTGTTCATTGTCCTGTTTCATCTGGTATTATTATTTTCTCCTTTTCTGGATATTTTAATATGTTCAGAATATTGTAAGCTATGGGTAAAGAAAAAGCAAGGGGAGTTAGAACCATGACAACGAAGAAAAAATACGGCACGCGCTGGCTCTGTACGACGGCGCTGCTGATGGCGATGAACATCATTATGAGCATGAGCGTGTTCAGCGTCCCCGTTCCAGGCGGACATCTCTATCTGAACGACGTGATCATCTGCTTTGCCGCGCTGATTCTCGACCCGCTGGGGGCGTTCTGCGTCGGCGGCGTCGGCGCGTTTCTCGGCGATTTCTTCTTCTACCCGACGCCGATGTTCGTCTCTCTCGTCACGCACGGGTTGCAGGCGGTCGTCATTTCGCTCTGCGCCCGCCGGATGATGAAGGAGAAGCCCGTGATCGCGTCCCTCATCGGCGTGCTGCTCGGCGCGGTGATCATGGTCGCCGGGTACTCGCTCGGCCGCGCGTTCATCTACGCAACGCCCGCCGCGGCCATCGCGAAGCTCCCCTACCAGATTTTGCAGGCTCTCGTCGGCGCGGCGCTCGGCATGGTGCTGCGCTGGAAGGTAAAGCCGCTCGCGAAGCTTGCCGACAAGCTCGAAGAGACGGTGGGATGAACAGCTAAAGGTTGTCTTTTCCCCGGCAGTATGGTAAAATCATGTCACTCAGCAAAGGAGTGATAGAAATGAAAAGAAAAACTTTTGCGGCGCTCGCCGCCGTTTGTCTCGTGCTCTGCCTGATCCTCACCGGGTGCGGTGAGAAAAATTCGCCCTACCCGCCAATCGACACGGTCGATCCTGCCTCTATCGAGCTGGAAACCACTTCTAACGACACGGTTTCCGTGCAGTTCCCCGCTGAGGAGTGGTCGGGTAAAGACGGTTCTTCGCCGCTTACTATAGACTATGCCGACACGATCGGTGCCGAACAGCAGCGAGTCAACATCAGCGTACATCGTTCTGGCTCCTACAGCGGTAAGCTCACCGAAAAATACATGAACAAGCTGATGGAATCCTATGCCGAGTCCTTACCCAATGTAAAGTTCAATAGTTCGGAGATGCGTTCCCTCAACGGGAAAACAGTAATCCTGACGGAAAGCGTTAGCCAGTTTACCGATGAAGCCATTGATTTCTTTCTGACGCAGGGCTCTCTCACGCAGGAGTATATTGACTCTGTTGGCGGACGTGACTTTCTCCTTTCCATCCCGCCCACGGATCAGATCACGCTCTATGCCGTGACCGGCGCTTACCTCTACATTTATACCGGAACCTACTACGAGGAGAGTCAGAAGGCCGATGTGCTTGAGGCTTTGACCGTCATGGCGCAGACGACCGCGGAAGTGAAATAACCGCATTCCTCCATAGAAACACGGAGCAGTCAGCTTGACTGCTCCGTTTTTTCTTATTTTTCCGTCCAGTCCCGGACCTGCTGTTTGAGCCAGTTCGTCCAGGCCTCGACGCCCTCGCCGGTCTTGGCGGAGATCGGGAAGATCTCCAGACGGGGGTTGCGCCGCAGCGCGTACTCGCGCACCTTGTCCATGTCAAAATCGAAGTACGGCAGCACGTCGATCTTGTTGATGATGAGCGCGTCGCACACAGTGAAGATGAGCGGGTATTTGAGCGGCTTATCATGGCCCTCCGGCACGGAGAGGATCATCGCGTTTTTCACCGCGCCCGTATCAAACTCCGCCGGGCAGACAAGATTGCCGACATTTTCGAGCACCGCGAGATCGATGTCCGCTGTGCCGAGCTCGGCGAGTCCCTGCTCGGTCATCCCCGCGTCCAGATGGCACATGCCGCCGGTGTGGAGCTGGATGCTCTTCACACCGGTGCGGGCGACCGTCTCGGCGTCCACAGACGAATCGATATCCGCTTCCATAACGCCGATGCGAAGATCGTCCTTCAGCTTTTCGATCGTGCGCAGAAGCGTCGTCGTCTTGCCCGAGCCGGGCGAGGACATGAGATTGAGAAGGAACGTCTTTTCCTCCTTGAGCTTTGCTCGGACGCGGTCGGCCTCGCGGTCGTTGTCGGCAAAAACGCTCTCCTTGATCTCGATTATGCGTACACTGTCCATTTCAGCAGGCCTCGATTTCTTTGAGATTGATCTCGTTTCCGCGCACGAGCACAGTCTGTTCGCTGCCGCACAGCGGGCAGACGCGCCCCTGCGGGACGGTCGGATACGTGTGATGGCAGCTCTCGCACAGCGTCACAGCGGGGATGGTCTCGATCTTGAGCTCCGCCCCTTCCATAACGACGGTCTGCGCGACGGCCCAGTTCCAGCAGGAGGTGAGCTCATGCGGCACGACGCCGGACACCTCGCCAAGCTCAAGCGTTACGGAGGCGATCTTTTTCAGCCGGTTCGCCGCCGCCACACGCTCAATGGTTTTCAACATATGGAATACGATCCCGAGTTCGTGCATGTTCAGCCCTTTTTGCCCTTGAGTTTGATCTTCACAGCGCGCTTGAGCATGTACGGCAGGATGGCCTTCATCTTGTCCTCGCTGCGCACCATGGTGCTGCACTCGGGGCGGTCGCGGTGGAGATGGATGGCGTCAAAGCCGCAGCGCGTCGTGCAGATGCCGCAGCCGATGCACTTGTTCGGATCGACGACGCTCGCGCCGCAGCCAAGGCAGCGGGCGGTCTCGGCCCGGACCTGTTCCTCGGTGAAGCACGCGCGGCCGTCCTGCATCGTGCGGCGCAGCTCCTCGTTGTAGCCGGGGCGCTGGCGCGGCGTGTTGTCAAAGCTGTTGATATCGAGAAGAACGTTCTTCTTGTCGAGCTCGATGAACTGCCGGCGGTTGCGGCCGATGGTAAGGCTCGTGTTCGGCTGCACGAAGCGGTGCAGGGACACGGCACCCTCCTTGCCGGCGGCAATGGCGTCAATAGCGAACTTCTGGCCGGTGTAGGCGTCACCGCCGACGAAGATGTCGGGCTCGGCGGTCTGGTAGGTCAGAGGATCGGCCTTGACGATGCCGTTGGGGTTGAATTCCACCTTCGTTCCGGCAAGCAGCTCACCCCAGTCGGCGTGCTGGCCGATGCAGTATAGGATCATGTCCGCCTCGGCGGTCTCGGTCTGGGCGTCGTCGAACGTGGGAGCGAAGCGGCCCTCGGCGTTCCGGACGGACAGGCACTTGCGGAAACGGATGGCCTTGGCACGGCCGTTTTCGGTATCGATCGCAGTCTGGCCCCAGCCGGCATGGATGGAGATGCCGTCGCGCTCGCACTCGGTGCGGTCCTCTTCGCCCATGGGCATTTCGTCATACCCTTCGAGGCAGTAGAGCGTGACGCTCTCCGCGCCGCAGCGCACGGCGGTGCGGGCGACGTCGGAGCCAATGTTGCCGCCGCCGATGACGACGACCTTGCCGGTGAGCTTCGTATCGGGCTCCAGATTGACCTTCTTCGTGAAGTCCACGCCGGACACGACACCCTCGGCATCGTCGCCGGGGACGCGGAGGCGTCCGCCGTCCTGCAGACCGACGGCGACATAGAAGCCCTTGTAGCCCTGCGCGCGCAGCTCAGGGATGGTGACGTCCTTGCCGACGTCCACGCCGCAGCGGAACTCCACGCCCATTTCGCGCAGAATGTCGATCTCGGCCTCCACAACGTCCTTTTCGAGACGGAAGTTCGGGATGGCGTTCATCAGCATGCCGCCGGGACGGGATGCCTTGTCGAACACGGTCGGGCGGTAGCCCTTCTCGGCGAGGAAGTACGCGCAGGACATACCCGCCGGGCCCGCGCCGATGATGGCGATCTTCTCATCGAATCCGCCCTCGACCTTCGGGATGACCTTTTCGGGGATAAAGCGCGTGGCGGCTTCGAGATCCTGCTGGGCGATGAAGCGCTTGACCTCGTCGATGGCGACGGCCTGATCGACGGTGCCGCGGGTGCAGGCATCCTCGCAGCGGCGGTTGCAGATGCGGCCGCAGACGGCGGGGAACGGGTTTTCGCGCTTGATGAGCTGGAGCGCTTCGCGGTACTTGCCCTGCGCGGCGAGCTTCAGATAGCCCTGCACGGCGATGTGCGCCGGGCATGCCGTTTTGCACGGGGACGTGCCGGTATCGTAGCAGTTGATGCGGTTGTTGTCGCGGTAGTTGATGTCCCACTTATCGGGGCCCCAGGCGGTCTCGTCCGGCAGCTCGTGGCGCGGGTACTCGATGGGGCCGTCCTTCGTGCAGAGCTTCTGGCCGAGCTTGACAGCGCCCGCGGGGCAGGTCTCAACGCAACGGCCGCACGCGACGCAGTTTTCGCTCTCGACCTTCGCAACGTAAGCGCTGCGGGAGAGGTTCGGCGTGTTGAAAAGCTGGCTCGTACGAAGCGCGTTGCAGACGTTTACGTTGCAGTTGCAGATGGCGATGATCTTCTCTTCGCCGTCAATGTTCGTGATCTCGTGGACGAAGCCGTTCTCCTCCGCCTTGTGCAGGATCTCCAGCACCTCGTCATAGGTGATGTACCGGCCGCGGTCGGTCTCAACGACGTAGCGCGCCATATCGCCCACGGCGATGCACCAGTCCTGCGGATCGTCGCCGCAGCCCTCGCCGAGCTTGGCGCGGGACATACGGCAGGAGCAGGGCGAGGCAGCGTAGACGCCGTCGTACTTCTTCAGCCAGTGGGAGATGTGCTCGATGGAGACGGATTTGTTCTCGGTCTCGATCGCCTTTTCTACGGGGATGACGTGCATGCCGATACCGGCGCCTCCGGGGGGCACCATCGGCGTGACCTTTTCGAGCGGGAGGAACGTCATGCGCTCAAAGAACGCCGCGACCTCGGGGTGCTCGTCGATCTGCGACTGGCGCATGTTGACGAACTCCGCGCTGCCGGGGACGAACTGCGGCAGCGTCCAGCGCTTCTCGTGGTTCGGGTTTTTCCCGTCCAGATTTTCCCAGTTGTACTCGACAAGGCCGATGTACGACATGTCGGTGAGCAGCTTTTCGAGCTCCTCCTCGCTTTTGCCGGTGATGGCGGCGATCTGCGCGGTCGTCTTCGGCTTGCGCACCTTCATTTTGAGCGCGACATCCGCCATCTCATCCGTAACGACACCGGCAAGTCCCCAATATTCCGGGTCGTTGCCCGTAACCTTGCCGATGCGGTCGGTGATCATGGCGCCGAGCTTGAGAATTTTCTCTCTCGGCTCGTCCGTGCGGGGGATCGTAAAGGAATACTTGCTTTCATCCACAGGCATTCCAGATTTGGTCTGCTTATCCATGCTAACTCCTCCACATTTAATATCTCTTTTGTTGATTTTCCCACTATATCGATACAGAAATTATATTACACACCGGCGTGTTCGTCAAGTATGTTTCCCGGCCGGTTTCTATACAAAATGAGCCGGTTTCGTTAACGAAAACGGCTCATTGAGCTTGTCAGAAAAGCATTTTTGACAAGCTCTCAAACGAGACCCACTTCGTTGGGCTCTCGTTTGAAAAGGC
>CAVEPP010000092.1:0-6778 GCA_963617605.1 Alloprevotella sp.
GTGATGACGGAGTCCTGCGTGCCGGGGGTCACGTCCGCCCAGTTGGCGGTGGTGTTGCCGCCGTTGACGGTCTCGATCTCGGCGTCGCCGGATTCCACGTTCCAATGGAAGTCCGGCTCGACCATGATGTTGCCGGCATCGGAGTTGATGAGCTCCCAGTGGCGGTAGGCGCGCACGCGCGTCGTGCCGGTGATCGCCTCAAAGCCGGAGGGATCGAGGTTGACCTGCAGATCGGCCTCGTCGCGGTTGACCGTCTGGGTGCCGAGCTGGCTGAAATCGTGGGAGACGCGGTTTGTCGCGGCGTTAGCGGCAAAGGAGAACGTCATTTCCACATTCGCGCTCTGGCTGGCAAGCCATCCGGCCTGCGTGACATGGGCGCTGTCGCTCAGACGCCAGGTGTAGTTGCTGTTGCCCTTGGAGACGGCATATTCCGCGGTCTTCGTGCCGTCGTCGTTGAGCTTCCACGTGGTGTTGGGCTCGACCTCGGTGGTGTTGAAGTTGTTCCACTGGAAGTACAGGCCGAACGTCGCGTTCTGCGGCACGGTGGCGGTCAGGATGATTGCCGGGTTGAACGAAAGGTTCTTCTTGGCCGCGCTATAGCTGGGCTGGTACGTTAGATTGATGGACTGCGTGAACATATAGCCCTCGATATCGGGATACGCGTACGCATTGTAGAGGCAGGCGTTGCCCGCGGCATAAAGCACTGTCGGGTAGTAAGTATAGTTGCCGTTTACATAGGGCTTGCCCATTTCGGCGCTCGTATCCATGATCAGGCAGTCCAGCCGGACATGGTACTCGTCCGCCGTGAAGTAGGTGTTGTCCGCCTTTTTCGTGGTCACATAGAACGAGTTGCACTGGAGATAGATGCTCTCGCCGCCGCCCGCGCCGCCGTCGACATTCTTATCGGTCGGGAGGTTGAGCGTCATGCCGCCGAGCGCGACGTCATACTCGCCGGTATCGGCGTTCTTGGCGAACGCGCGGTAAGCATAGCGGCCCGCGGTAAGGCTGGCGTAGAACATCTGGTAATTGCTGACGAGCTTGCCCTGCGCGGGATCGTACTCATCCTCGCCCTCGGGCAGCGTGCTCGTAAAGTCGCTGTAGAGGAAAACGTCCTTGATCTCGTCGCCGAGGATCTCATTGCCCTCGGCATCCTTCTCGACCTCGTAGAGCTTGATGATGGGGTAGCCGCCGGTGTAGTCCTTGCCGACATAGAACGAGAAGTTCAGCGTCGGCTCCTCCTCTACACTGAGCGTGAGCGTCCACGTGTCGGTGGAGAAGTGCTCGCCGTCGTGCGAGGCGTAGAAACGGTAGATATATGTGCCTACCTCCGTTTCGGTGAGCTGGATGCTCAGTGAGCCGAAGGCCGCCTCAGGGAAGGTCTCTTTGGCGCTCCATGTTTTGCCGCCGTCGGTGGAGCGCTCGTAGTAGTAGTTCTTATAAGACAGCGTCTGGCCGTCCACGGGGTCAAAGACCTTATTGGCCTGCAGATCGCTGAGAACGTAAGCCATGCCGACCTGCACCGTGGCGCTGGTCTCGGCGGGATAGCCTTCCTTGAGCGTCGGCAGAACGATCATGGCGTAGCCGCAGACGTCGCACTTGCCGTCGTTGTCAGCATCGGTGTGCTCGCCGGTGGCAGGGATGACCGTGCCGGCCGTGACGATCTCTTCGCAGACGGTGCAGACGGTGTCGCCGGTGTAGCCTTCGGTCCCGCAGGTCGCGGCCTTTGCATTGCGCACCTCCGTCTTCGTGTGCGTGCAATGGAGGCAGAGATCGCACTGTCCGTCGTCGTTCGCGTCCGTGCAGGCCTCATTCAGCCGGTAAACGCCGCCGAGATCAGCCTCCGGATACTCCGGCAGGGTGATGGTCACATAATGCTTTTCGGTGCCGTTGTCAAGCTTATTATAGACGTAGGCTCTTTCTGTAGAGGTGGGCAGAACAATGTTGGCGTTGCGGCCAATGGCGCTGATGAGCGCGATATCGTCGTCATCGATCTTGCCGTCGCTGTTCACGTCACAGGCGAACTTCTGCCACTCGGTGGGAAGCGTTCCGCCCTGCTGCACATACGGTATCAGCACCTGGAACTCGCCGGCATTGAACGTGCCGTCGCCGTTCACGTCGCCGTAGCAGTGCTCCGTCGTGCTGACGGTCTCGCTGCAGACCTTACAGACGACGGTCTCATCGAACTTGCCGTCCTTCGGATCGTGCGGCGCGAAGACCGTTTCGGTCTCGGTGTGCTCGCCGGTGGCAGGGATGACCGTGCCGGCCGTGACGATCTCTTCGCAGACGGTGCAGACGGTGTCGCCGGTGTAGCCTTCGGTCCCGCAGGTCGCGGCCTTTGCATTGCGCACCTCCGTCTTCGTGTGCGTGCAATGGAGGCAGAGATCGCACTGTCCGTCGTCGTTCGCGTCCGTGCAGGCCTCATTCAGCCGGTAAACGCCGCCGAGATCAGCCTCCGGATACTCCGGCAGGGTGATGGTCACATAATGCTTTTCGGTGCCGTTGTCAAGCTTATTATAGACGTAGGCTCTTTCTGTAGAGGTGGGCAGAACAATGTTGGCGTTGCGGCCAATGGCGCTGATGAGCGCGATATCGTCGTCATCGATCTTGCCGTCGCTGTTCACGTCACAGGCGAACTTCTGCCACTCGGTGGGAAGCGTTCCGCCCTGCTGCACATACGGTATCAGCACCTGGAACTCGCCGGCATTGAACGTGCCGTCGCCGTTCACGTCGCCGTAGCAGTGCTCCGTCGTGCTGACGGTCTCGCTGCAGACCTTACAGACGACGGTCTCATCGAACTTGCCGTCCTTCGGATCGTGCGGCGCGAAGACCGTTTCGGTCTCGGTGTGCGAGCACAGGTCAGCGGACCCTTCCTCTACCACGACCTTCGCGGTGGCGGGCGCATAGCACGCCGCGCTGTCGGAGCCCTGCTCACCGGCGTTCGGGTCGAGCGCCAGCAGGTAGTAGGTGCCGGCCTTGTCGAACGTATAGGTGTAGCCGTTTTCGTCCTCGCCGGAGGACTTCATGTCCTTCACATACTTCCAGTTCGCGTCATAGACCGCGACGGTCAGACCGGTGATCGGTTCAAAGTCCTCCGTGCCGCCGTCGGCTACGGACTGAGTGTCATACTTGAGCGTGTGCGCCGTGAGCGTGTTGCCCTTGGCTACGGTGAAGCTGTCCTGCTCAAACGCGGCAAACGCGCCGTTCTTCCAGAAGCTCCAGTTGCCGAACATGGCGACGTCGATCGTGTCGCCGTCCGAGAGGAGGATGTAGTCCGCCGTCGAACCCCAGCCCGTGCTCATCAGAGGATAGACGTGGTTGCGGTAGTACATGAGGTTTGCATCGTGGCCCCAGAACTGCTGCATATACATGGACGTGGCGCTTCCGGTGATGTTGAGCGCCTGCATGCTGTCTTCATACGCCGTTTCGCCGTTCATGTTATCCACGCCCTTGCTGCCGGCATGGCCATTGATCTGCGTTGTGCCGGTCGTGACCTCTTCCGGAGCAAGGCCGAGGTAGTACACGCCGAGCAGATAGAGATACAGGTGCAGCAGTGTCGGACGGCGGACGACGTTATCGTCCACATACGAACCCTGGCCGTTCTCGGTATGATAGCGGTAAAAGTCCGTAAGATTCTGCGCCTGAAGATCGAAGTACGGGACGTTCACCTCGAGATGCGAAATGACAGTGCCGTCGTTGCCCTTGATGGGCATGCCGTCGCTCGAGACCGTCACATACACCGTGACCGAGTTGGCGGGGGTCTCGTCGTAGCCGTACTGGCTCTCGTCGCCCTTCGCGCTCTCCGTGACGGTGATCGAGAGCTTCACGCTGGCCGTCTCGCCGTCGGAGCACTTCGCCGTAACGGTCGGGGTGAAGTCGCCCGCGTTGGGGTTCGTAAACGAGAGGACGTCGTTACCGTCGTCGTCCTTGGCGATCTTGGTCAGCGAGCCGTAGTCACCGGCGTCGAGCGAATAGGTCAGCGTATGACCTTCGCTGTCGGTGAAATACTGGGCAAGACCGACCGTCAGGAGCTCGCCCTGCTTTGTGGAAAAGGCTTTGCCTGCGCTCGTCGTTGTGAGGCATCCGTCCGCTGCGAGAGCCGATACCGGCAGCAGCGAGAACACCATCAGCAGCGCGAGAAGCAGAGCAAGACCTTTCTTACGCGTTTGCATTGGTTTTTCCCTTCCTTTCCAATGGTTCCTTATGCTTACCTTTTATATCAAGCGCAGAAGCTCCGAGGCATCTTCCGCCGTGATCTTCCCGTCGCCGTTCCGATCGGCTTTCAGCCAGGCTTCGGCGTTCTTCGCCTCGAAGCGCTGCTGTCCGCAGCTGATGGAATAGATCCTCTGCGCATCATTGATATCCGCTGCGCCGGAGCCGTTCACGTCCCCGTCGTAACAAACCGTATCGCTGCCGCCGCTGCGCCGTACGCGGGAAACGCGCGCCGCCGCATCGCCGGCCGTTGTCAGCGCGCACCACGCGCTGTAGGTTTCCGAGTAGAGCATTTCCGCGCCGTCCAATGTCCAGCGGCAGCGCGTGCCCGGCTCTTCCGCGACCTTCACGAGATACACCGTGCCGTCCTCGCTGCCGGCGTATTCCGTCACGGATATCTCCGGCAGGGCTTCGGGCGTTTCGTATGTCTCGTAATATTCCGCGGGGCGGTAGTAGCTGTCCATGCCGAAATCGTCGGCATAGGAGACTGTGACGCCGCCGCGCAGGCAGTGGCACATGAGCACGCGTCCGTCGTCCGTAAAGCCCGTCACGATGCCGACGTGGTCGGTCTCCGCCGTGCCCTCGCCGCCGAAAACGAGATCGCCGGGCTGCAGCTCCTCGCGCGTTATCGCCTCGCACGCGAGACGCTGCGCGCTCGTCCCCTCACCGATGGAAGAAAGCGCCTCGACCGTCCCGGCAGCGTTGAGCAGAACCCACGTCACAAAGCCGGAGCAGTCCAGCCCGTCCACGCGTATCCCGCCGTCCTCGTTCGGCTGCGGGAAGCCCCAGAAGGGGTTACGGCCCAGGGCGTTATACTTGCCGCCCCAGAGATAATCGATTCTTCCCTGCTGCGCGAGCGCGAGACGCACCACATCCTCGCGGAGCGTATGTACGCTCTCCTCCGCGCCGGACTCGACCCAGCCGTAGCCGCGCCAGAGGGAGAGGAGCTTGTCCCACTCATCGCCGGTGCACAGCGCCTGATAGCGCGCGTGCTCTTCCGCGGTAACGAGAAGCGCCGATGCGCTGCGCGAGAACGATAGCTCAAAGGAGAGAGAATATTTCGTCCGAACGATGTTCGGCTCGCCGGTCTCTTCGTTGAGCGTGCCGTCGGTCAGATCCGTTTCCGTGAGCGTGCAGGAAACGGCGCTCATGGCGCCGAACACCGTGCGGAGCACGGAGAGCTCCTTCGCCGTGAGTCTGGCCTCCGTCAGCTCGTCCGCCGTTTTGCCGGTCTTCGCGGCGAACGCCGCGGCGATGAACGGAAGCACATCCACGTTGTCGGTGAGCGTGCCGTTCTTATAGGCGAGCGTCACCTCTTCGATCTCTTTCTCCGCGCTCTGCTCCGCTTCGGTCAGCGCGAGCGACTGCACAAGGCCGTCAAGAAGAGCGTCCAGCGCCTGCGGGAACGGGAGTCCCTCGGTGAGGACGGGGAAATACTCGCTCGGCTCCATGGCGGTCTCACGCGTTTCGAGAGCTTCAAGCTCCGGTTCGGGCGTCTCCGTCGGTTCCGGGGTTTCTGTCGGTTCCGGAGACTCTGTCGGTTCCGGCGTTTCCGTCGGTTCCGGCGTTTCCGTCGGTTCCGGCGTTTCCGTCGGTTCCGGGGATTCCGTCGGCTCGGGGGATTCCGTCGGTTCGGGTGTCTGCTCCGGTTCAGGGGACACTTCCGGTGCCGGGGTTATTTCCGGAGCGGTCTCCGTAGCCGCCGTCGCCGCCGGTTCATCGGCGTCGGACGCCGCGGCAAGCGGCGCGGCGGCGGCGAGCATTGCCGCCGAAAGAAGCATCGCCAGTGTTTTCTGAAAATCTTTTCTCATACGATCATTCCTTAAAGAAGAACGCTTTTCTGGAGTTCTGCGTGGACGGGCTGGCCGTTTTTCACCGTGATCACGAGCTTTCCATAGCCCAGCTCGCGGATCAGACGCAGGATCTCCGCATCCTGCTCCGTCAACTCCGGCGGAACGGTTTTCGTCGTTTCTTCCGGCATCGCAGTCGTCATTCCGATCTTCATCTCCTTTTTTCCGAGCGCCGTTTTGACAAAAAAACAGCCCTCTGTCGATAAGACAGAGGGCTGTTTGTGCGCAAAAGCAACGCCAACGGACACCCCATGGGCCGGAAGCGGTTCAGTTGACTGAACTGCCCCCCATAGGGAGAAGTCGTTGGCGGATCTGCAATCTGTAAAACATACGGAGAGCTCGCCCGCTGTCTCGGGTTCCGGACTTTGGTAATTCTCCTGGCTCGCGCTGCGTGAAAAGTTCTTCTTTTCCTCGCCCTGAATCTACCTTCTCCCGAGGCTGGCTGCCCCAAAATGGCGGACTTTCGTCCCTGCGGCTCTCGCCGCTTCGATCCGGACTCGCGCATACAGTACCGTGCGTGCAGGGGATTCGCACCCCTTTCCTTTTTCACCGCCGCCTGGCTTAAAAAGCCTTTACAGCAAACGGCTACCTGTCCGATAGAACCAATATTCAATTCTAAGTAAATTATACCGGCTGTCTTGGAAAAGTCAAGGTTTGGCGCCGGCATTTTTTGGCAAAATTCTGGTTTTTTCTTTTTCTTAATATATTTATTTTAAATT
>CAVEPP010000093.1:0-6778 GCA_963617605.1 Alloprevotella sp.
TTAAGAACTATCTTCTCAACAGCCTGATCTACGTCGTCTTTTCCGTGCCACTCGGCATTTTCCTCGCGTCGCTCGCCGCGTTCGGCGTATCGCGTATGAAAGGCGCGTGGCGCAGCGCGGCCGTCGGATTCTTTACGGTCGGCATGCTCATCCCTGTGCACATCACGCTGCTGCCGAATTACATGACCATGATGCATCTGGGCCTTCTGGATACGCACATTGGTCTCGTGATCCTCTATACCGTATTCAACATACCGTTTGCCTTTTATCTCATGTACGGCGCGATGATGAATGTCAGCCGTGAGATCGAGGATGCGGCGAAGATCGACGGCGCGAACGCCTGGCGGACATTTTGGAGCGTGGTGCTTCCCATCTGCAAGCCGAGCATCATCATCGCGGCGCTTCTGAACTTTATCGCGGTGTGGAACGAGCTCATTTTTGCCAACACATTCATTCAGTCCAACACCAAAATGCCCATCACGACGGGACTTCTCCAGTTCGTCGGTGAGTTTTCCACGGCCTATGAGAAAATCACCGCCGGTATCCTCATGTCTGCGATCCCGATTTTGATTGTGTTCCTCGTGTTCCGGAAGAACATTATGACCGGCATGACCGAGGGCGCGGTCAAGGGCTGACAAAGGGGGGCGCTATGAAAATAACCATAAAAGACTGGTCTGTCATGCAGGACGTGCATGATCTTGGACGGGAGCTGAAAATATACTCCGGCACGGTGGATCTGTACAGCTATTCGCACCTGATGTCGCCGTGGGAGAAGCTGGAACGCCTGACCTATCTGCAGAAGGTATATTCCGACACGCCGTACCATGGCCGTGCTCTGCGGCAGTTCAACGCCGCGCCGTGGTGGTACCGTGCGGTATTTGATCTGTCCCCGGATAAGGGAGCGGCCTATATCCTGCGTTTTCCCATGATCGACTACTATGGCGACATATGGCTCAACGGCAGCTTCTGCGGTCATCACGAGGGGTATCAGGAGGCGGTGGAGATCGATGTGTCGCCGTATCTCCGCGCCGGGACGAACGAGCTTTATGTCCGTGTCGCGTCGCCCTGGGATACGGAAATACTGGACGGGTGCGCGGATAAACGGTTTTTCTCGGTCAAACGGAATCTCGTGAAGGGCACCTATGAGCATGCCGACGGGTTTATCCAGCGGGACGTTAGCCCTATCGGCATTGTCGGCGACGTTGTACTTACATCCTATACCGACGGGCGCATCGCCTCAGCCGCCGTCCGCGGCGGCGCGGAAGGACGCATGGAGGTACATGCCGTATGTGCCCATGCCGCGCCGGGAAGCACGCTGCGTATTTTCGTTGCGGATCCGGACGGTGCGCCGGTCACCGAGCTGACTGCTCCGGCGGAGGAGAAGATCGAGCTTTCGGAGACGGTTGCGTCGCCGCGCCTTTGGTGGACGTGGGACCGCGGCGAGAGCTCGCTCTATACCGCATGCATGGAGCTCATCGCGCCGGACGGCAGCGTTTCCGATCGCCGGACGCTGCGCTTCGGCTTTAACAGCACGGAGCTTCTGCGCACACCCGGTGAGACGGTGTACAAGCTCAACGGAAAGCGCCTGTTCCTGCGCGGAACGGCGTATTTTCCGGATGTATACTTTGCCGATCTCTCCCGCGACCGGCTGCGCCGGGACGTCCTTTTGATGCGTCAGGCGGGATTCAACGCCGTCCGTGTGCATGTGCACATTGAGCCGGACGATTTTTACGATATCTGCGACGAGTTGGGCATGCTGGTATTCCAGGATACGGACTTCTCATGGTGCCATCCGACGGAGAATGCCGAGTGGATCGAGCGTGGGGTTCAGCTCTTTGAGCATGTGGTCGAACGGCTGAAGCATCATGCCTCGCTCGGATGCTGGATCCTTCTCAACGAGCCGGATAAGTGGAAAACCTCCATTGTCACAAACGGCGGATGCAGTCTGACGGAGATCATTTCCCAGCCGGATTCCGTATCGCGCGCCATCGGTCTGCCGCTGCGTGATGCGGTACGCCGTCTTGACCCTGCGCATCCCTATATCCGCGCTTCGTATAACGAGGACGACCCGGAAAGCGGCGACAGCCACAATTATCTCGGCTCACTGCGCGGGGAGAAAACGCAGTATACAGAGATCCGCGGCACAAAGGAAAAGCTCGTGACGGAATTCGGCATGGATGTTCCGGGAAACGTGCAGGAGCTCTACCGCGACAGAGCAATATACGAGGCGCTGCGCCCGGTGGAGGATAAGCTCGGCGAGCTCGGCCTGTATCAGTATAAGCTCCTGAAATATTATATCGAGCATTACCGCTGCCAGAAATATGCGCCGTGCAGCGGATACTTCCAGTTTATGTTCATCGACCTCTGCCCGCAGAGCTTTTACGGCGTGCTCGATTACTGGGGCGTGCCCAAAATGGGATGGACGGCGATAGAGGAGAGCAACGCGCCTCTTGCGGTCATGGCGCGCCTTCCGGAGAAAAGTGACAGCAGGGAAGCGGAGATAATACTTGTCAACGACGGTGTGAATTGCTATTCTGGTACGGTGTACTGGTCTTTGACGCAAAGCGGCCGGGCCATCCGCTCCGGGAGCACCCGTGCCGCGGTCGGCGCGGACGGCCGGACGGTCTGCGGCTGTCTGCCGGAGATCGAGCCGGCGGAGGATACGGAGCTTCGTCTCGTGTTCCGCGGAGACGATGGGCGGCTGCTCTGCACAAACCGCTATTTGGAACCGTTTCGGGAGATGACGCATGTGGCGGGGCATCCGGCAAAGATCAACAGCGAGCTCGGCGTGCGCATCTATCGCCAAACATGATTTAAGCGAAAGGGGAGCGGAGAGAATGAACAGAGGGAAACTGAAAATGCCGACGACGCTCATTCTCTGCCTTGCCCTTATCGTGCTGCTCGTTGTGCCGACGATCCTCGCCGTAGACTACACGATCCACCGCAGCGTTGTGCAGACGGAGACTGCTGCGCGCGATACGATGCTCGTCATGGAGCAGCTCGTGGGCGAGCAGCTCTCCGCGCAGGTGCGGCTTCTCAGCCGCATGACGCAGGGACTGTACAGCAAGCGGATACAGGCCATTCTCCGCGCCCCCGCCTATACCTATACGGACTATTCCGAGGTGGAGGAGCGGCAGTACCTGGAAAACTATCTCTATGATCTTTCCGGCATGTCGGACTATGTGGCGGGAATATACGTCATATCGGCGGACAACAATCTCTATTATTCCTCTCCCCGCGCCATCGCGCCCGACCATGAGACGCGGCAGCAGCTTTTGCTTGACGAGCATCTGGCGAATACCGCGGGGGACTGGTATGTTCCGCCGCATACGCCCTGGCTTGCCTACCGCAGCGAGGGAGAGCAGGTCGTCACGATTGGGCGCTCGCTCTGCTATCTGGACAAAACGCCGCTCGGCATTGCGTATATCGATATCCCCACCGGGAAATTTGCCGACCTTTTCGCCGCACTCGATATGCCGGTGGAGTTTGACGTGTTCCTGCTCGGCGCAGACGATGAGATCATCGCTTCCTCTCTGCCCGCGAGCGAGGAAAACGCCGCAATGTATGAAGTGACGGCCGATGCGGAGAGCGGCAACGATTCACGCCGCTTTGTTTTCGCCCTGCCGGAGCTCGGCTGGCGCATTGTGGGCGTTATCCCGGACGGAGCGCTTGAAGCGGAGGTGCGCTCCCTGCTTCAGCTGCGCGTGGGGATGATCGTGCTGTTTGCGGTGCTCTCCGCGCTGATGCTGTGCTTTATCCTTTTCCGCATTTACCGTCCTCTCCGCAGCCTTGTCCGCGCGACATCGGCCTTTGCCGACGGAAAGCTCGTGCCGTGCAGCGAAAACGCGGCGCGGGACGAATTCGGCTATCTTGTGCGGTCCTATAACACCATGGTGACGTATACCAACGACCTGATCCAGCAAAAATATGAGCTGGAACTCAAGCGGCGCAGCGCGGAGCTGGATGATCTGAAGCGGCGCATTGATCCACATTTTCTGCTGAACACCATGCAGGTCATTTCCGCTTCGGCTGTGATCAACAACGACAGCGAAACCGAAAATCTGATTCAGACGTTCTGCACGATGCTTCGTTATTCTCTCTATGAACCGCGCAATATCGTGCCGCTCTCGGAAGAGATCGCCCAGGCAGAGAAGTATTGCCTGCTGCGCGACCGGGCACAGGGACGCCGCGTGACGATCCTCTATGATATCCCGGAAGACCTGTACGGCCAGCCGGTGATAAAAATGCTGCTTCAGCCGATCGTGGAAAACTGCTATTTTCACGGCTTTACCGGCACGGAGGGCGAAAAGCTCTGGATTTCTGCGGCGTGCAGCGGCGGGGAATTCTGGCTTTCCGTGCGCGACAACGGCCGCGGCATGAGTCCGGAGCGCCTTGCACAGGTACGAAGCATACTGATCCACCACGAAAAAGACGACACGGTGCATCACGGTATCGCGCTGATAAATGTTTACGACCGGCTTCAGCTTATCTACGGGCCTCGAGCCGCGCTGACCGTCAGCGCCGCGCCAGGAGGAGGAACGGAGATCACGGTGATTATTCCGACGGAGAATGAACATGGAAAGGCTTAAACTGCTGCTTGTGGACGATGAGTATATCGTCCGCCTCGGCATACAGCACATGATATTGTGGGATGAGATTGGTCTGGAGCTCGTCGGCGAGTGCGCCAACGGCGAGGAGGCTGTCCGTATCGTTCAGCAGCGCGGCGGCGATGTGGATATCCTGCTCACGGACACCGTGATGCCGACGATGGACGGACTGGAACTGGCGGGGTGGATGCACCAGAATTGTCCGCGCTGCGCCGTCATCTTCTTCAGCGGCTATGCCGAATATGACCTTCTGCGCACAGCAATGCGCTATAAGGCGGCGGATTATCTTCTCAAGCCTGTGGACCGGGCGGGACTTAACAAAGCGCTGGCCGCGGCAGCGGCTGCCGCGCGTGCCGAAAAAACGGAAGCGCGGAGACGTACGCATCCCCTGCCGGATGCGAAGATGCTGCGCAATGTTGCCCGCAGCCGCATATCCGTTGAGGATATGCAGGACTATGATATCCGCGGCCCGCTGACGGTCGTGTCCGTCGCCGTCCCGGACGGTGATGTGAAGGAAGTATCAGAGAGCCTGACGCGAGCCTTCCCGCAGGCGCTTGCAGCGAGAGACGATAAGCCGCCGGCGGCAACTCTTTTCGCGGCGTTTCCTGCCGGAGAAGCTCCGGCGGTGGAAGAGATTGCGCGCTGGGCGTCGGAGAGCGGGCTGAATGTGTCGGTCGGGATCAGCCTGCCGGCGCAGACGCTTGCGGAGCTTCCGCAGACATATCAGCAGTCGCGCAAGGCGCTGCTGGACTGCGCGGGAGAAAAGGGACGATGCACGGTGTTCTCGGATGATTATCAAAACAATGTTGCTGCCCGGCTCATGGCTTACGTAGAGGAGAATTACGCCCGGCCGATCACCCTTGCGGAGGCTGCGGCCCATTTCGGCTATAACGCGAGCTACGTTTCGCGGATCTTCAAAAAGCAGACGGGCCAATCGTTTGTAAGCTACGTTACGCACCACCGGATCACGCGCGCTCTTGCCATGCTGACGCATGAACCGAACCGCCGCGTCGCTGAATTGGCGGAGGCGGTGGGGATCCCCGACGTAAATTATTTCTGCAAGGTATTCAAAAAAACCTGCGGACTCACGGTGTACCAGTTCCGGCAGAGCCTTACGAAACCGGAGACGAAGCCAAAAGACCAATAAGGATCATACTATAATGTAGCATAATGCAGCAGACCCCGGACATTTTGATGTCCGGGGTCTGCTCAGTTAATATAGTCTGCGGATCATTCGCTCAGCGGCGTGATGCCGCAGTTCGTGAGGAATGTGTCGGAAAGGGGAGAGCCGAACCAATTATAGAGCCGCCGTGCGGGACTGTCCTCCGGCTCGTCGCTCCGGATGACAACGTACCCCTTCGTGCCGAGCGGGTAATCGCCGGTGCGGACGTTCTCCGCCGTGGCGCTGTAGCCGTTCAGCGAGAAGGCGAGCAGCGCTTCGTTGGAGTAGACGTCGTTCAGATATGTCATAATGCTGTATCCGATGGCGTAGGGATCGTCGAGACAGGCGGAGACGAGCGTGCTCATCTCGTCGAGCCGCTCAAAGCCGAGTGCTTCGTAATCCGGCGCGTCCTCGCCGTTGAACACCATCTTTTCAAAAAGCCGCTGACTGCCGGACTGATCGTCGCGGTAGAGCACGCGGATCGCGTGATCCACGCCGCCGAGCTCGCTCCAGTTGGTGATCTCGCCGCGGAAAATGGCTCGCACCTCGTCGAGCGTCAAGTCGGTGACGCCGCATGCGCTGTTCCCGATGAACACCAGCCCGTCACCGCCGTAGAGCTTCATTTCGACCTCCACGCCGCGCTCGGCAAGATAGGCCTTTTCTTCATCGGTGGGGGCGGCGAGCAGGGCGATGTCCGCCTTCTTGTCGGCAATGTTCAGCCACGCGCCGTGCGTCGTGGAGCAGAGCGGCTCCGCGCCGCCGTAGCCGGTGTCAAGACAGAAGAAGCGGTAAATGTCGGTCGTGAGCGGCTTGCGCGCCGTGGAGGAGTCCATCACGGGGAAGTCCCCTGCGGCGAAAAGCTCGCTGTAATAGCTGTTCACGCCGATTTTATAAAGCTGCGCGGTCTCCATGTCGAGCACATAGTAGCTCGTGGAGGATGTCCAGCCGTAATCTCCGGCGTGCTGATTCTGGCTGCACGCGATGAGCGCCTTGCCGCCGCGTGTGGGCG
>CAVEPP010000094.1:0-6736 GCA_963617605.1 Alloprevotella sp.
AAGCGTTCACAGCGGCGTAGGGCTCAAGCAGGTCTTCCTTGGCAAGAACGTTGTAGGGATCGGTCGTGCCGCCGAACCAGGCGTCGGCGGAGGGGTTGCCGTTCTCTTCTTCGATCTTCGCCTGCACCTCGCCGGTGGACAGACGCTGATAGTTGACCTTGATGCCGTACAGTTCCTGGAAGTGTTCGCAGGCGGCGGCGAGGTACTCTTCCTCGCAGGAGCCGTAGACGGTCAGCTCGCCCTCGGCCTTCGCCGCGGCGATGAGCTCTTCCATGGGGTCAGCTTCGGCTGCGGGCTCTTCGGCCGGGGTCTCGGGTTCCGCAGCGGGGGCTTCGGTGGCGGGGGCGGGAGCAGGCTCTTCGGTCGTGCTGCCGCAGGCAGCGAGAGCGAACACCATGACCAGCGCCAGAAGCAGTGCCAGATACTTTTTCACTTTCGGATCCTCCATTCCGTGATGTTCCGGTAAAGTTTAAACTTTGTTTAAATTTACCGGATGAATGATGATAATTATAATCATCGGTTTTTACGTTGTCAATCCAAACAGAAAAGCATTTTGCATTTTTCTTACATTTGTTTATTGTGATAAAATTCAGCAAAAAAATTTGTTGAAAACGTTTCAAATTCTTTGTCGAAAAATAATTATACTATTGGAGAATTCTGCCTTTTGTGATATAATACATTTTTAAATGACACTGTAATGAAAAGAGAGGGGAAAGCTGTATGGCGGGAAAAGCAAATACGGAAACGACCCCTTTGTGCATCGGTATTCTTGCGCACGTGGACGCCGGGAAAACGACGCTTTCGGAGGCGCTGCTCTATACGGCCGGGGCGCTCCGTCGTCTGGGCCGCGTCGATCATGCGGACGCTTTTCTCGACACTGATCCGCAGGAGCGCGAGCGCGGCATTACGATCTTTTCCAAGCAGGCGCGGCTCACATGGAAAAACCGCGCCGTAACGCTTCTTGATACGCCGGGCCACGTGGACTTTTCCGGCGAGACGGAGCGTACGCTCCCGGTGCTCGATGCGGCGATCCTCGTCGTGAGCGGCACGGACGGCGTGCAGGGCCACACGCGCACGCTCTGGCGGCTGCTGCGCCGAAATCATGTGCCTACCTTTCTATTTATAAATAAGACCGATCTTCCCGGCGTGAACCGCGCTTCCCGCATGCAGGAGCTGCGCTCCCTGCTCTCGCCGGAGTGTGCAGACTTTTCCGGCGGCGACTGGATGGAGCAGGCTGCGGCCGAGAGCGAAGCGGCACTCGAGAGCTTCCTTTCCTCCGGCACGATCCCGCCGGAGGAGGTCCGCCGTCTGATCGCGGAGGAAAAGCTGTTCCCGTGTCTGTTCGGCGCGGCGCTCCGGCTCGACGGCGTGGAGAAGCTCCTCGATACGCTCGCGCTCTATGCACCGGCCAAGCCCGCCGGGGACGCCTTTGGCGCACGGGTATATAAGATCAGCCGCGACGCGCAGGGCGCGCGGCTCACGTGGCTGCGCGTTACGGGTGGGACGCTTCGCGCCCGCGCCGCCGTGAGGATCCCGACGGAGAACGGCGAGACCGAGGAGAAGATCCACCAGATCCGCCTGTACTCCGGGGACAAGTTTGTCCTTGCGGACGAGGTCCGCGCCGGGACGGTCTGTGCCGTGACGGGCCTGACCGCCGCGCACACCGGCGACGCGCTCGGCGCGGAAAAGGGAAAGAGCGCCGCGCTGCTCGAACCGGTGTTCACCTACCGCGTCCACGCGGAAAAGGCCGATCCGCACACGGTGCTCGAAAAGCTCCGTCTTCTTGAAGAGGAGGATCCGCTGCTGCATGTGGTGTATGATGATGCAGCGCGGGAGATCCGCGTGCAGCTCATGGGCGAGGTACAGCTGGAAATTCTCGAGCGTCTGTGCCGCAGCCGGTTCGGGCTGGAGCTTACGTTCGGCGAGGGCGGCATTCTCTACCGTGAGACGATCGCCGCGCCGGTCGAGGGCATCGGCCACTATGAGCCGCTGCGCCACTATGCCGAAGTCCACCTCCTGCTCGAACCGCTCGAGCGCGGAAGCGGCCTTGTCTTTGCAAGCAAATGCTCGACCGACGAGCTTGATCTCAACTGGCAGCGCCTCATTTTGACGCATCTCGCGGAAAAAGAGCACCGCGGCGTGCTGACCGGCTCGCCGATCACCGATATGAAGATTACGCTTGCCGCGGGGCGGGCGCACTTGAAGCACACGGAGGGCGGCGACTTCCGCCAGGCGACCTACCGCGCCGTGCGGCAGGGGCTCATGCGTGCGGAGAGCATTCTGCTCGAACCGTGCTACGATCTCCGGCTGGAGCTGCCGAACGAGTGCGTCGGCCGCGCCATGGCGGACATTCAGCGCATGGGCGGCCGGTTTGATCCGCCGGAAACGGAAAACGGCGTTTCCATCCTCACGGCTGCCGCGCCGGTGGCTGAGTGCGCGAATTATCCGCGCGAGGTTACGGCGTATTCCCGCGGACAGGGGCGCGTTTCGCTCTCGCTGCGCGGCTATGAGCCCTGCCGCGATACACAGCGCGTTGTGGACGAGATCGGATACGATCCGGAGCGCGACGTTGCCAATACCCCGGATTCCGTTTTCTGCTCCCACGGCGCGGGCTATACCGTCCGCTGGGACGAGGTGGAGCAGCATATGCATCTGGAAAGCTGCCTCCGTCCGGAGAAGGAGACGGTGACCGAAAAGGAGAGCGCACCGCCGCGCGGCGCATCGGCGCCCCGCACGGGAGCGGCGCTCGATAAGGAATTGCAGGCCATTTACGAGCGGACGTACGGCGCGGTGAAGCAGAACCGTGCGTTCGTGCCGCGCTCCGAGCGCGAAAAACCGGCCCCGCAGCCGAAAGCGAAGCCGATCCCTGCCGGGCCGGAATATTTACTTGTAGATGGGTACAATATAATCTTTGCATGGGACGAACTCAAAGCCGTTGCTGCCGACCATCTGGACGCGGCGCGCCAGCTGCTGATGGATCTTCTCTGCAACTATCAGGGCGTGCGCCAGTGCCGCGTCATTCTTGTATTCGACGCCTACCGCGTCCCGTTTCACAAGGAAGAGATCGTGGCATATAATAATATCCACGTCGTCTATACAAAGGAAGCGGAAACGGCGGACGCCTATATCGAAAAAACCTCGCACGAGATCGCCAGAGACCACCGCGTGCGCGTTGCGACCTCCGACGGCATGGAGCAGCTGATCGTCCTCGGCCAGGGTGCGCTTCGCCTGTCCGCTGACAGCTTCCACACGGAAGTGATGCAGGCGGGGGAGGAGATCCGCGAAACGCTCCGGCGGCTCAACCGCCGCGAGCGGTCGGACGCCGTGGCGGAGGCGCTGCGCCGCGCGGCGGAAAACGCCGGGGAGAAGTAAAGGGACAGATATGGAGAAACATCAAAAGCTCGGTCTGGCGCTCATCGCCGCGGGCTGTGCGCTTGCCGCGTTCTGCGGATTGGGACTATATTATGTAAACCATTCAGACACGGCCCCCGCGATGGCGAGCACGACCGCAGCGCCGACGGAAACACCGGCTCCCACGACGGTACCGACAGCCGCGCCGAACGCCGCACCCGTTCTAACGCTCATCGGCGATGATCCGCTCTTTTATCCGGCGCAGCCGGGCGGATACGAGGATCCCGGCTGCATGGCTCTCGACGACCGTGACGGCGATCTCACCGCGAAAATCGTCTGTACTGCGGACGTGAATGCTTACCACACCGGCGAGGGGAGCGTTACCTATTCGGTAACGGACAGCGAAGGCTTGACCGCGACCGTTACGCGCCGTGTGATCGTCACGGCGGCAGACCGGCCCGACACGGTCACGCCGGACGCGGGGACGGTCTATCTCACGTTCGACGATGGGCCCTCCGCCAATACGGAGCACCTTTTGGACATTCTGGACGCCTACGGCGTCAAGGCGACGTTTTTCGTGACGAATTGCAGCGAGAATTACACCTGGTGCATCGGCGAGATCGCCCGGCGCGGCCACTCCGTCGGCATCCACAGCGCAACGCATGACTATAACGCCATCTACCAGAGCGAAGAGGCATATTTTGCCGACCTCTGCCGGATGCAGGAGATCATATTTGAGCAGACGGGCGAATATGCAAAGCTCGTCCGCTTTCCCGGCGGCAGCTCGAACACCGTGAGCCATTTTAACCCCGGCATTATGACGCGCCTTACGAACGATCTGAACGACATGGGCTATGCCTATTTCGACTGGAACGTTTCCGCGGCGGACACGGCGTCCAATGCCACGCGCTATACGGTCGTGGCGAATTTTAAGGAAAGCGTGCCCCAGCACGACTATTCCGTTGTATTGCAGCACGACACCAACGCATTCAGCGTGGATGCCGTGGAGGAAATCCTCTCCTGGGGGATCGAAAACGGGTATACGTTCCGCGCGCTGGATCTCACCAGCCCGGCGGTGCATCATTCTGTAGCCAATTAGGAGGCAGGAGAACATGAGTCTTTTTGTTGCCTTTGAGATCCTCGGCACGATCGCGTTTGCCGTTTCCGGCGCGGTCATCGCCATATCGAAGAAAATGGACATTTTCGGCGTGGCGATCCTCGGCATGACGACCGCGGTCGGCGGCGGCATACTGCGCGATCTGATCCTCGGTATCACGCCGCCCGCGGCGTTCCAGTCGCCGGGGTACGCGCTCACGTCGATCGCCGTTTCCGTGCTCGTATTTCTGCCCCCGGTGCGGCGGCTGCTGCACTGGAACGAGAAGCTCTACGATACGGCGCTTCTGCTCTTTGACGCCATCGGTCTCGGCATATTCACCGTGATCGGCGTGCAGACGGCGTACATAGCCACGGGCGAGCTGAACGCTTTCCTCGCCATCTTCGTCGGCGTCGTCACCGGCTGCGGCGGCGGCGTGCTGCGCGATATGTTCGCCGGAACGCCTCCGTACATTTTCGTCAAGCATTTTTATGCGACCGCGTCCATCCTCGGCGCCGTGGCGTGCATCCTGCTCTGGAACATCGGGCAGATGCCCGCGATGCTCATCGGTGCCGCCGTCACGCTCACGCTGCGTCTTCTCGCGGCGCATTACCGCTGGAGCCTCCCGAAGGCAAAATGAAGCAGAGAGGTAGCTGTATGGTACTGCATGAACTGCTCGGCCTGCCGGAGCGGGAGAAGCACGTCGTCTCTCTCTGCGGCGGCGGCGGGAAAACGACAACGATGTATGCGCTCGCGCGCGAGACGAAAGCCCTTATGCCGACAGCGCTTTTTACGACGACGCACATCATGCCGCCGTCCGACGCGGACGTTGTGCTCTCCGTCCCATTCTCGGAGGAGGAGTGCCGCGCGGCGTGGCGCGAGGGGAAGATCGCCTCGTCCGGGACGTTTCTTTCGGAAGAGCGGAAATTCGGTGCACCGGGAGAGGATGCGATGCACTTTCTCTGCTGCGAGGCGTCCGCCGTTATCATCGAGGCGGACGGCGCGCGCCGTCTGCCGGTGAAATTCCCGGCGGCGTGGGAGCCGGTGATCCGCCCGGAAACAACGCACACCGTCGTTGTGGCAGGGCTCTCCGCGCTCGGGAAAAAGCCGGAGGAGATCGTTCACCGGTACGCGCTGGCAAAGGAGACTGTGGACCTTTCCGGGGATTCGCTCACCGAAAAGCAGATGGCGGAGCTTCTCTGGGCGGGCTACGCGCGCTATGATCCGATCTTCTTTATTAATCAGGCGGACACCAGCGAGCTTGCGCAGCGCGGCGAGCGTATCTGCGCCATGCTCCGCGCTCTCGGCGCGCGCCGCGCGGTCACGGCCTCGCTCCACGCGCTTATAAAATAGTACGAAAGGGATGACCTGCATGAAACCGCTGAAACGATTCTACTACCGGGCCTACCAGACCGTATTTGATCTCGGTTCGCGCGTTCTGCCCTGGCGTAAGCCGGAGATCGTCAGCGGCGTGGGCAGCACGGTGAAGATCCCGGAGCTGCTGCGCGGCTGCGGCGTGAAAAAGGTGATGATCGTCTCCGGCAAACATACGGGCGCGGTGATCGTCCCGCCGATCCGCGCGCAGATCGAAGCCGCGGGGATATCCTCCGTCCATTTTGACGGCGTGCGCGCCAATCCCACGATCTCCATTATCGAGCAGGTGCGCGAAATGTATCTCGCCGAGGGCTGCGACGGCTTCCTTGCCGTCGGCGGCGGCTCGCCGATGGATACGGCCAAGGCTGCCGCGGCGCGCATCGTGTGCCCCAACCGTACCGTGGAGCAGATGACGGGGCTTTTTAAGGTCATGCACGGACTTCCACCGTTCATTGCCGTGCCGACGACCGCCGGCTCCGGCTCGGAAACGACGATCGCCGCCGTTATCACGAACGAGAAAACGCACCACAAGCACGCCATTATGGATCTTTGTCTTGTCCCGCGTTACGCGGTGCTCGACGCTGTTCTCACCGAGAATCTCCCCCCCGCGACAACGGCGCAGACCGGTATGGACGCACTCACGCACGCGGTGGAGGCATACGTCAGCGTCCACAGCACAACGAAGGAGACCGACCGCTGCGCCGAGGAAGCGACGGCGGCGATCTTCCGGTATCTGGAACGGGCATATGCGAACGGGCACGATCTTGAAGCGCGGCAGGAGATGCTGCTTGCTTCCTTCAAGGCGGGCGTCGCCTTCACCCGCGCGGGCGTCGGCAACGTCCACGCCATTGCCCACACGCTCGGCGGGCTGTATAACACCGCGCACGGACTGGCGAACGCCGTCATTCTCCCCATTGT
>CAVEPP010000095.1:0-6604 GCA_963617605.1 Alloprevotella sp.
CTCACGTTCCACGGTGCATGCGTTCGTATCCTGCGCCGCGATGCCGACCGTCTCGGTTTTCCAAAGGGCTTTACGATCTATGATCAGACGGACAGCCTTTCCGTTATGAAGCGTATTCTGCGCGATAAGAACATCGACGACAAGGTGTTCCCGCCGAAAGCCATGCTTGCCGCGGCAAGCCGGTATAAGGGCGCGCTCGTTGCGCCGGAGGATGCCGTTGCCGCTGAGGAGCGCACCGGCGATATCCGCCGCATCCGCACCGCGCAGATCTGCGCGGCATACGCCAAGCACCTGCGCGATGCCGGGGCCATGGACTTCGATGATCTCATATACTATACCGTCCGGCTTTTGCAGGATAACCCGGATGTGCTCGCGTACTATCAGAGAAAGTTCCGCTATGTCCTCATCGACGAGTATCAGGACACGAACCATCTGCAATACTTGTTTGCCGCACTCATGGCGAGCGGCAGCCGGAACATCTGCGTCGTCGGCGACGACGATCAGAGCATTTATAAATTCCGCGGCGCGACGATCGAGAACATCCTCTCCTTTGAAAAGCAGTATCCGGATGCGCGTGTCATCCGGCTTGAACAGAATTACCGCTCGACCGGAAATATCCTCGCTGCGGCGAACGCCGTCATTGCGAACAACCGCGAGCGTAAAGGCAAAACGCTCTGGACGGCGCAGTCCGGCGGCGATCCCATTACGCTGTATGAGGCCCACAATGAGGATGACGAGGCCGACTTCGTCGCCCGAACCATCCGCTCCACGCGCCGTCCGATGCGCGATTTTGCCGTACTCTACCGGACGAACGCGCAGTCGCGCAGCATCGAGCTTGCGCTCAAGCGCCGCTCGATCCCTTACCGGATCTTCGGCGGCACGCGCTTCTTTGACCGCGCGGAGGTCAAGGACATTCTGGCGTATCTCAACGTGATCGCAAACCCCACGGACGAGACGCGCCTTCTGCGCATCGTGAACGAGCCGCCGCGCGGCATCGGCGCGACGAGTCTCGAGAAGATCCGCGAGATCGCCGCGGCGGAGAATATCCCGCTGTTTGAAGCGATGTCCACGGCGTCCCACCGCGCCGGCATTTCCGCCGGAAAGAAAATGGAAGAGTTCTGCCGCATGATCGCGGAGCTGCAGAACGCCGTATCCGCGCTGCCGCTCGACGAGTTTTATGACGCTGTGGTCGAGCGGACCGGCTATGCGCTCGCTCTGGAAACCAAGGGGGGCGACGAAAACGTCACCCGGCTCGAAAACATCGCCGAGCTCAAGTCCAGCATCGTGAAGAGCGTGGAAGCCAATCCAGATCTTGATCTCTATTCGTATCTGGATGAGGTCGCGCTCTATACCGATATGGATAACTACGACCGCGCCGAGGACGCCGCCGTTATGATGACGATGCACGCGGCCAAGGGTCTGGAATTTCCGGTCGTATTCATTGTCGGAGTGGAGGAAGGGCTGTTCCCGAGCGCGCTTTCCATCGGGGAAAGCGAGGAGATGGAAGAGGAGCGTCGCCTTTGCTATGTGGCGATTACCCGCGCAAAGGAAAAGCTCTACATCACCTGTGCTGCGCAGCGCATGCTCTATGGCCGTACATCGGCGAATCTCCCGTCGCGTTTCACCGAAGAGATCCCGGCGCAGCTCATCGACCGGCAGGGACTGGCGAAAAAGGAATCACGTGCCAGCCTTTGGGACGATGACGGATCGTTCCGTTCCTCGGAGAGCGGCTATCGGAGCGGGTATTCTTCCGGCTATTCCGCAGGGTACGTGTCGTATAAGCCGGGCAGCCGCGCAGGAAGTTTCGGCACAAGCTATGCCGCCCGCACCGGACGCTTTGCCGCGGCAAAGCACGCGGCTCCGGAGAAGCCGAAAACTGTTCTGTCCGCGCCGAAAGCGCCGGATTTCAAAGTGGGTGACCGCGTGGTGCATAAGGCGTTCGGCAAGGGGAAGATCGAAAAGCTCACACCGATGGGCGGTGACGCGCTGGTCGAAGTCCGGTTTGACTCCGGCGATACGAAACGAATGATGCTGCGTGTTGCCGCGCAGCACATGACGAAGGACGAGTGAGGGAATATGGAACATACGGGATCTGTGCACGGCGATGAGGAGCATGTCCACATCCATGCCGACGGCACGGTGCATTCGCACTCCCATGCGCATATGCACCAGAATACCAAGACGGTAAAGAATCGCTTGGCACGTGTGATCGGGCACCTGCACGCCGTTGAACGCATGATCGACGACGGACGCGACTGCGCCGAGGTGCTCGTCCAGCTGGCTGCCGTGCGCAGCGCGATAAACAACATCTGCAAAATTATTTTGCGCGATCATATGAACCATTGCGTCATTGACGCCGTCCAAAAAGGGGATACCGAAACGCTCTCCGAACTGGACAACGCCATCGATCTTTTAATGAAATAACAGGAGGTACGTCTCCATGAAAAAATCCGCGGCTCCCATTCTGATCCTCATTTTCCTGCTTGTCGCTGTCGGCATTTTTGTCGTCTTCCGCATATCGAAAAACGAAGCGCCTGATACGCAGAATCCCGGCACAACGGCAACGGCGACGCCTGAGCCGACAGCTACGGCGACCCCGACCGCGACACCGGAGCCGAGCGCGACGCCGGTCCCGACAGCTATACCGACCGCTGTTCCTACGGCAACGCCCGTTCCGACCGCTGCCCCAACGGAAACGCCGGTGCCTACCGTGCAGCCGACGGCGGTGCCCGTCTATGACCAGAGCGGCGAATTCCGCTCGGACACGGGTACCTATATCAACATTGTTGTCAAATGGAGCGTGACCGGCAGCGGCGGCACGAGGACGCTCAAGCTCGATACGTACGTTGAGTCGTACGCGCTCACAACGGGCGACCGCAGCAGCGATGTTGTATTCAATGTCGGCGGCAATGTGTCGTATGCCTCGTCCAAAGCGATCCGACTGGAAAATGTCGGGCTGACGCAGACACTCCTCGGCAGCACGAGCGTGGACGTCACGTCCGGCACGGATGTTCCGGTGAATGTGACATGGTACTTTAATGGAACTTACAGCAACAAGAATATTGACACCATCGTTGCCGAGGACACTATCCATATAAACTGAACACAGTGCGGCGCGGAGAGATCCGCGCCGCATCTTTTATGCGTGGGGTTTTGCGTCGGACGGTGTATTATAGAACAGACAAATGAGAGGGGGGCGTGCATGAAGGAACAGAAAATGCTGGAGCTGCTACGTGAGCGGGATGAGCGCGGCGCGGAGGAGTTCCAGCGGCGGTACACGCCGCTCATGCGCTATATCGTTTCCCCGATACTTCCGGACGAGCGCGATGCGGAGGAATGCATTTCCGAGGTCACGGCGCGTGTGTGGGAAAAGGCCGGTTCCTTTGACTCGGCCCGCGGCAGCTGGACAGCGTGGCTCACGGCACTTACGCGCAATACCGCTCTTAATATGGCGCGGAAAACAACAATACCGGCCGAAGAGCTTACGGAGGATATCCCTTCGCCATGCGCAGCGCCGGAGGAAACGATCCTGCGGCGGGAGAGAGGATGCCCTGCGAAAAGCGATCGGCACGCTGCCGCACGGCGAACGTATTCTCTTCTACCGTAAATACTATTACCGGCAGAGCACAGCACAGATCGCCCGTGAGCTTGGCTTGACAGAGCGGGCCGTGGAGGGAAGGCTTTACCGGCTGAAAAAGAAATTGCGTGAGCAGCTGGGAGGTGACGGACATGAATGAACGCGAATTTGATGCGCTGCTCGAATCTTCTGTGAGTGAGCTTCCGCCGGATGATGTGGCACATGACGTTACGCCGTGGCGCCGCGCGATGAACCGGATCCTTGCCGGCTTTGCTTTCGGCGCAGTGACGGTGAGCGTTCTTCGGCTGGAGATCCTTCTGCCAGCTGTTGGCGCGGTTTTGCAGATCCTTGGTTTTCGGCCGCTGCGCCGCGAAAACCGCTGGTTCACGGCGTGCTGGGCGTTGTCACTCCTGCGCGGAGCGATTCTTCTCCCGGCACTGGTATTGAATGCGACGATTTGGCAGGGAGTCTTTTACGCCGCTGCGGGTACATGGCTTTCGTATATCGGACTTTCTTTGCAGCTTGCGCTCGTATTCTGCTTCTGGCAGGGAATCCGAACCGCCCGGAGCGGGAACCCGTCGAATACGGCAAAAATGCTGTTTATCTGGTATGTTGTTCTCTCGCTGCTCTGCCGGATCGGGGCGGGCGGCCTGATCCTCGGCCTTGCGCTGATCGCAGTTTCTGTTCTTATACTTCGCAGTCTTTCCTCTTTGGCGGATGAAATGGAATCGAGCGGCTACGTGCTCCAACCGGCCCGCGTGACGGTTTCGGATAGCGTGCTTGCACGGATCATTGCGGTGGCGCTTTGCGTCGGCCTTCTCTGCGGCTACGCCGTTTTTGGCCGCTATCCGATGAATTGGGAGAAGGAGGACGGGGCACTCACGTCCGATGCGCAGACGGTGAAGGGAGAACTGTTATCGCTCGGTTATCCGGCGGGGGCGCTGGATGATCTCACGGAGGAGGAGATCCTCTCCTGCCGCGGCGCGATATGCATTGTCGTGCGGGAAGATGATGAGCCGATGAACGAAGGCCGTGAAGTTGAGGAGACTGCGGAAGACGGTACCGCGTATCACACACGCGCTTATGATGTGAAGGAGATGCATTTCACGAGCGTCGCTGTAAAGCTCTCCGCTTCGCCCGAGCACTGGAGAATATTCCATCATTTCCGCTGGACTGGCGGGAGATTCTGCGGCACTGAAGCGGTGCAGCTCTGGACAGCAGCGTATGGCGGCCTAAATTGGACGGCAGAGCGTAATGTCTCCGGGCACGTTCTGTACGATACCTCGGCGGGGGAGCACGTAAGCGCGCCGTACTATTCCGTATTGGAGGACAGCAGCGGGACGGTCTGCGCCGAGTTTTCCTTCCCGCACCGCGCCGCAAATGCGCGCGTATATGTTTCCTATGCAGCGTCGCCGTGCGAGGAGGGAGATCTTCTTAACTCGTGGATTCATTATACGCACCAGAAATCGCTCCTTCAGTACCCGGTGCAGACTGCGGCGGAGGCGCGAAAAGCTTCCGGCTGGGATACGCCGCGTGCTTTTATCACTGCGCAGGAGGCGCTGCAGTTCTGGGCGTATGACGGGAAAATCAAAATGATCGGCGAGTGACCGATGCAGCAAAACCCCGCCTTATCCGGCTGTGAACCGGACAAGGCGGGGTTCGTTGTATGTCGTTATGCGGCGGTAAAATCAGATGTACTGCGCGAGGTTATAGGCGGCCTTGGTAGCGCCCCAGACGAGACCGGCCTGGAAGGAGTCGCCGATGTTGTAGATCTCCTTGGCAACATGCTGCTTCACGCCCTCGAGGTACTGACCATCGTCGGCGCGGCGGCCGAGCGCGTTGACGAACAGCTCCGCGTGATATTCTTCGACGATCGTCTCGGGGCCCATCTTCGGCGCGAGCGGGTTGACGACGTTCTTCGGCAGAACGGGCGTCCAGGTGCAGTAAACGTCCGGCGCGCCCTTGGAGATGTTGCGGCTGACGAGCACCTTGCCCGGCTCGAAGGACTTGATCGTCGCGCAGTTGACGAGCTTCGCGCCGTTATCCTCAAGGTAGTGGATGATGTGGCCGCGGTTGGCGGTGCAGGCGCCGTCCATGAAGTTGCCGAGCATGTCGATCACGGTGATCTTGCAGCCCTGCTCGTAGCTCAGCCAGTAGGCGGTCTCCATGCCGACCGAACCGCCGCCGAGAACGACGACTTTCTTCGCGCCGCCGAGCTTTTCGGGATCGCGCAGCAGCTCGGTAGCTTCGACCATGTTCACGGTATCGATGCCGGGGATGCGCGGGTTGATGCGCTTAGCACCGACGGCATAGATCACGGCGTCGTAGTTCTGTGCCTTGAGATATTCCGGCGTGGCCTCTACGCCGAACTTCACGGAGACACCCTTCTGCTCGAGCGTCTGACGCTTGAGCCAGTCGATGTAGTTGTGCATGTCGTACTTGTTCTTGGGAACGGCCGCGGCGTTCGCAATGCCGCCGAGCTCGTTCGTCTTCTCGAGAATCTCGACGGTATGGCCGCGCTGCGCGGCATAGATGGCGAAGTTCATACCCGCGGGGCCGCCGCCGACAACGCCGATCTTCTTCGCTGTCACAGCGGGAGCGGACTGCTTGGGCAGCACGTCCTCGTGGCCGGTGCGGGGGTTGACCGCGCACTGCGGATGACCGCCCTCGACAAACTCGTTGACGCAGGCTTCCTGGCAGCCGATGCACGGACGGATCTGGTCCACATCGCCCGCATAGGCCTTCTTGCACCAGTCGGGATCGGCGAGCACCGGGCGGCCGAGCATGATCATATCGCACTTACCGTCGCGGAGTGCCTTCTCGTCCATGTCGGGATAGTTCAGCTTGCCGACAGCGACGATGGGAACTTCAAATCCGGCGTTGGACTTCACGCCGCGCTCCTTGAAGTATTCTTTGGCGACCTTCGCCACATCGAGGAAGCAGCCGGCGGGCATGTACGCGGGCGGATGCGGGAGCCACCAGTTGTCGTAGCAGCCGAGGTCAACGTCGAACATATCGACGCCCGCC
>CAVEPP010000096.1:0-6551 GCA_963617605.1 Alloprevotella sp.
CATTATAGGTCGCTGAGGCGAACACCAGATGGCTCCACCGGAAGCACTCGGCAATGATGTCCGAGGCCGGGGTGACGGACACATCGTACATCGCGGTGCGCACACCGCGCTCGCGCAGCTTCGAGGCGAGGATCTCGGCGGCGTTTTCTGTGTTGCCGTAGATCGAGGCGTACGCGATCATCACGCCTTTGTCCTCCGGCGTATACGTGCTCCAGAGATTGTACTTTTCGAGAATATACCCGAGATCGCGCCGCCAGACGAAGCCGTGCAGCGGGCAGAGCATCCGAATGTCCAGACCCGCGATCTTCTTGAAGAGGTTCTGTACCTGCACGCCGTATTTGCCGACGATGTTCGTATAGTACCGCCGTGCCTCCTTGAGATAATCGCGGTCAAAATCCACCTCGTCGGCGAAGATCGCGCCGTTGAGCGCGCCGAAAACGCCGAAAGCGTCCGCGGTGAAGAGCGTGTGCGCGGTCTTGTCGTAGGTCATCATAACCTCCGGCCAGTGGATCATCGGGGCAAGATAGAACGTGAGCTCATGCGCGCCCGCGGAGAGAACGTCGCCCTCCCGGACGAGCTGCATGTTCTTCACGGCATCCTTGCCGAAAAACTGCGCGATCATCACGGCGGTCTTGTCGTTGTATACGACCGTCGTTTCCGGGTGGCGCAGCAGCAGCTCCGAGAGCGTGGCGGAGTGGTCCGGCTCCATGTGGTGCACGATCACATAGTCGAGCGCTCGTCCGCCGAGCTCGTGCTCCAGATTTTCAAAGAAGGTGCGGCTCACCGCCTTATCGACCGTGTCGAAGAGGACGGTCTTCTCGTCCTTGAGAAGATAGGAGTTATAGGAAACGCCCGCCGGAACGGAATACACGCCCTCAAACATGGCGAGACGGCGGTCATTCGCGCCGACCCAGACAAGATCCGACGCAATTTTTTTCGTGCAGTACATATACTACCTCCGTATTGAATTGGGTTACATAATTACATACAGATACAGTTTACCCGGTAAAGCGCAGAAACGCAAGTACCATTCCGCCGAAAAAGACAATACTACCGATATGTACGTTGACAAAATCTTTACGGTATGGTATCACATAGTAGAATAACAAAAGCATAAATTTCTTTATGTATCTGCGAAAGGATCGCATTCATGCAGACTTTTCTGAAAACCGTTCTTCCGTATGTGTTCTGCGCTCTCGCGGGCTATCTGGCCGGAGCGGTGAATTTTGCGTGGCTGCTGGCGAAGAAACGCGGCTTTGATATCCGCACAAAGGGCTCCGGCAACGCCGGGACGACGAACGCCGGGCGGACGATGGGCTCGGGCGTTGCGGCGGTCGTATTTGTGTGCGACGCGCTCAAGTCGGCGCTCATGGTGTGGCTGGCGGGATTTTTGTTCCACAACTCGCCCTCCATCCAGACCGTGACGATGGCGGCGTGCGTGGCGGGGCATCTGTATCCGTTCTATCTCGAATTCCAGGGCGGCAAGGGCATCGCCGTGCTGCTCGGCAGCGCGCTCGCGCTCGACTGGCGGCTGTTCCTTATTCTTGTGGCGGGCGTTGCCGTTATCACATTTGTCACGGATTATATGTTCATCGGCACGCTCTCGGCGAGCGTGGGGTATCTCGTCTGGTGCATCCTCACGGGACGGAGCGGCTGGGACATTGCGATCATGGCCGCCACGGTCGCGCTCATCTTCTGGAAGCACCGGAAGAACTTTGTCCGTCTCGTCAAGGGCAAGGAGCTCGGCGTCCGCGCAAGCATCTTCAAGAAAAAATATCGCGTCGATAAAAAGGACGCCTGACAAAAATCGACCGCCGCGTTTCCGGCAATTCGGAAACGCGGCGGTCATTTTTTATTCTTCTTCCAGCGGCAATGGCCGCGGCCGGCACACGACCGTGGCAAACGCAAGCGCGAGCACGCACACCTGCACAAAGTATACGTACCGGAAGCTCTGATGATAAACGTACAGCACGGAGATGATGAGATTGCCGATGAGCGGCACGGCGGCGCAGCGGAAGCGCTGCATGCCGTTTTTCCGCCAGAAGAGCAGCAGCACCCAGAACGCGATCAGATACGCGCCCGTTCGCCAGAGCAGCATGTCCAGCACGCTGTTGGAGGGCGTTCCGGTCAGCCGGAGATAGGCTTTGGAGAAGAAATTCTGCCGGTAGTCGCGGAGTTCTCCGTCCTCTTCGTCGTAATAATCGTCTTCGTTGACGAACGGCGCGATCCAGTCCCGGTCGTAGACGAGACAGAAGGATCTCGCATTGAAGCTGTCCTCCGGCTGCGCTGTGTCCCAGAGAATGTCGCACCCGTCGAGACGGTCCTTGAGCACCACGTCCGGGTATTTGCGAAGCGCCTCGCCGTAGACCCGGAGGATCTCCGGCACCGTCACCTCTGTCGGCGTATAGGGAACGCTTCCCTCCGGGCGCTGATAGTAATAAAAGTCGTGGCCGTAATAGCGGGCGTAGTAATCGCGCCAGTCCTCGAGCGGGAGGGCCTTTTCCAAAATCGCGTCCGCTTCCTCGGAGAGCGGCAGGTCCTTGTTCACGCACGAGCCGACGGCGCAGAAGAGCGTCGTGAACGGCGAGAGCGATACCGGCGCTACGTTGAGCGCGGCCATGACCGGCCCCTTGAATACGCCGAACGACACCGCGGCGAGCACCGCCGCCGTAAGCGCGCGGAGCTTCACCTGCTCATAGCGCCGGACGGTGAGAACGATGCAGAGAAGGGCTATCGCCGCGGCCGGCGCGGCGCCGTTGTGCCGCAGAAGGGACACAAGAAAAATGTCCAGCGCAAGACAAACGTAAAACGGCCATTTCCGGCTGCGCGGCGTGTCCAGCGCAAGCTGCAAAAGAAGGTAGGTGCCCCACAAGAGCGCGAGCGTGAACGGGAAATCCTTCAAAACATTTGTCCACGAGAGCGCCTGATTCGGCATCAGCTCGAAGAAGCATCCGAGAAAGGCGAGCAGCGGCAGCGGCACGCCGCGGTCGTACCCCATCATAAGAAACGCGCACAGCACGAGCGAGAAGAGCAGAAGCTGCACCGCTGTGAGCGCGGCGGGATGGGGGATGATGGTCAGAACAGCGCGCATGAGCAGCGTATCCAGCACCGGGTGATCGTCGCTCAGCGGGAGTTCACCCATCGCCTGGCGGTATTGATAAACGGCGTCGAGCGGAAATCCGCCAGGCCACTCGGCCCAAAGTACAAAGACCTGACAGAGAAGCAGTGCGATAAGAAGAATGCACAGCGCCTTCTTCCGGCTTCCCTGTTTCGGCAGCGTCCGGGGCAGGGAGGAGAGCCATTCGAGCGCGAAGAGCAGCAGCCAGACGACCGGGATAAACCAGAGAATGCCGCTCAAAGCGTAAAAGAGCCCCGGCGGAGAAAAGTGCATCCTCGTATTGCCGTCCAGGAAAAACCGCTGCGCGAAGCTCACGAGCGAGGCATATACGGCGATTATCCCGACGGCGGCATAGCCGCCCGTCGTGCGGTATTTTTCCATACAGCCGCCCTTCCGGCAAAAGCAGCAAAAGGAAGCCGCCGTCAGCAGCAGAAGGAAAAACCGCGTGAAATACGTCGGCTGAATTTTTCCGCTCGAGAAAAAGAGAAATGCATAGTTCGCGGCGAAGAGAGCAGCCCAGAGAAGCTTATTCCGCTTTTTCATTGTCGGTTGTCTGTGCGGCGCGGTACATGCCGGAGAGGATCGTCATCTGCAGCTCGAAATTCTGCCGGTGCAGTTTGCCCTGCGTATCGAGAATCAGACCGCATATGAAGCTCTGCAGAGAGAACAGCGCCATAAAGCACGCCGCCACGAACGTCGGGAGCCGCGGCACGAGCCCGGTGTGCAGGTACTCCGTCAGCACCGGACACAGGAAGAGCAGCGCCGCGATCATCAGTATCCCGGCGATGATGCCGAAAAACGGCAGAGGCCGGTAGTCCTTATAGAGCCGCGCGATCGTCCGCAAAACCTTGAACCCGTCCGAAAAGGTGTTCAGCTTGGATTCGCTTCCCGCCGGACGGTCCCGGTACCCGACCGGGATCGACGTGAGCGCAAAGTTTTTGTCGAGCGCGTGGATCGTCATTTCCGTTTCGATCTCAAAGCCCTTGGAGAGGATCGGGAAGCTCTTGACGAACAGCGGGCTGAATGCGCGGTATCCGGTCATGATATCCGTCACATGACCGCCGAAAAAGCGGTTGACCAGCTTTCGCACGAGAACGTTCCCGCTGTTGTGGAACGGGCGTTTGTTCTCCGTGAAATATGTGGAGGAAAGGCGGTCGCCGATCACCATATCGTAGCCGTCGCGCAGTACGCGGTCCGTCATGGCCCGGGCGTCCTCCGCCGGGTAGGTGTCGTCTCCGTCGATCATCAGATAGCACTCGGCATCGATCTCGCGGAACATCGTCCGGATCACGTTGCCCTTGCCCTGCCGCCGCTCGTAGCGCACGACGGCTCCGGCGGCGCGGGCGATCTCGTCCGTGCCGTCGGTGGAGTTATTGTCGTAAACATAGATCGTGGCCTCCGGCAGCGCCGCGCGGTAATCCTTTACCACTTTGGCGATGGTGGCGCTTTCGTTGTAGCACGGTATCAGAACAGCGATCTTATCCATGATCGTCCTCCTTTTCCGGCGTCGTGTCCGGAATCTTTTTCGGGGATTCGCTCTGCGCGGGGGAGTTCCAGCTCTGCTTCAGCGCGGCGGTGATATAGAGCAGCGCCAACACGCTCACCTGCACAAAATAAACGTACCGGAAGCTCTGGTGATAAAGCACCAGCATGGAGCCCGCGATATTTGCCAGCATGGGGACTGCCGCCCACCAGAGACGGCCCATGCGGTTTTTGCTCCAGAAGAGAAGCAGCACAAGAAAAGCGATTAAATAAGCGCCGGTACGCCAGAGCAGCATATCCGCCGCGCTGTTGAGCGAAAAATAATACGTTGTGGCATAGTAGGCTCTGGCCAGCCAGATTGTTTTCACGTAGGAGCCGTCTTCCTGCCGCTCAAGACCGTCCGTTCGCAGAGGAAGGGAACTCTCGTCAAACGAACTGATAAAGCTGAAGGTCCTTGCGTTGAAGCTGTCCGGCGGCTGGACAACGTCCCAGAGGATGTCCGTGCCGTCCAGACGGTCCTTGATCACCACATCTGGGTACTTCCGCAGCACCTCCAGATAGACCGTAAAGGCGTCACTGGCGGTTATCTCGGACGGCGTATAGGGCGCGGAACCCTCCGGGCGGCCCCAGTAATAGGGGTCGTGCCCGTAGTAGCGCGAGTAATACTCGCCCCAGTCCTCCAGCGGCAGGGCCTTTTCCATGATCTGCTCGCTCTCCTCCGAAAGCGGGAGATCCTTGTTGATGCACGAGCCCACGGCGCACAGCATCGTCGTGTAGGGGGACATACCGCTCGAACCGATACCCAGCGCCGAGAATACCGGCCCCTTGTACACCGCAAGAAGCACCACGGCGGCCAGCGCCGAGACCGCGGGTCTCCATTTAAGAGAGGCATAGTTTTTCAGTGTCAGAACGATGCACAGCGCCGCAGCGGCTATGCCCGGCACAACGCCGTTGTGCCGCAGCGTGCATATGAGGAAGATATCGGCCGTCAGACACACATAAAACCCGGGCTTCCGGCTCCACGGCTTTTTCATTGCCAGCAGCGCGAGCAGATAGAGCCCCCACAAAAGCGCGAGCGTGAACGGGAAATCCTTGAGCACGTTCGACGCCGAGAGCGCCTGATTCGGCAGAAACTCGATCACCGCGCCGAGAAATGCCAGCAGCCGGAGGGGGATGCCGCTGTCGTATCCGATCATCAAAATGGCGGTCAGCAGCCACGTAAAGAGAAGCATCTGCACGGCGGTGATCGCACCGGCCTGCGGAATGACCGTCAGAATGAGCTTTTCCAGAAGCGTGTGCATCACCGGGTGCCAGTCGTTGATGGCGTAAAGCCCCATCGCCTGCGAAAGCTGGTCGATGGCGTCCCCGGGAAACCCGCCGGGCCACAGGATCCACAAAATGGCCAGCTGGCAGACGGCCAGCACAGCAAAGAGCGTCCGCCACGCGCGGCGGCGGTTTTCTGCCTTCGGCAGCGTGCGGGGGCGGGAAGAGAGCCATTCCAGCGCGAACAGCATCAGCCAGATGACGGGGATAAACCAGAGAATACCGCTCAGAACGTAGAAAAGTCCAGGCAGAGAGAAATGCATCCTCGCATTGCCGTCCAGGAAAAACCGCTGCGCAAAGCTCGCAAGCGAGGCGTATACGCTGATCACCCCGACGGCGGCGCGGGAGCCCTTTGTGCGGTATTTCTCCATGCGCTCGCTTTTCCGGTTGAAGCACCAGACACCGGCCACGGTCAGCAGCAGGAGAAAGCCCTGCGTGAGGTGCGTCGGCTGGATCCTGTCGCTCGTGAAAAAGAGAAACACAAAGTTCCCTATAAGGAGAAAGGCAAGCGCTTTCTGCCGCTCCGTCCAGCCGCGCTTTTCGATGGGGCGGGCGAGAAACAGCAGCGCGAGCTGCGCAAAGTAGGAGACCACCGCCCATGCGCCGAGCGTATAGACAATCTTCTCCC
>CAVEPP010000097.1:0-6451 GCA_963617605.1 Alloprevotella sp.
AACGTGGACTTGCCGCAGGCGACGGGGCCGGTGACGCCGATGATGTCGCCGGGGCGCGCCGTGATGCTCAAGCCGGAGAAGACCGGCTCATCGCCGTAGGCGAAGGAGAGATCGTCGAGCGTCACATCTTCGGCGGCGGGAACGGTAAGCTCTTCGAGCGCTTCCGGCTCCTTCATCAGCGGCTTGATGCGCTTCCAGGACACCTCCGCCTTCTGCACGGAGTTGAAGAGCTTTGCGACCTTGGAGGATTTGACCGTCAGCTTCGTAAAGCAGGAGAGGAACGTGGTGAACGCCGCAATGTCCCAGGCGTTCCAGCCGGTGCCGAGAACATTCTTCGCGCCCAGCCACAGGATAAACAGCACGCCCGCATTGGACACAGCCAGATACAGCGGCGGCAGCGCCGACTGCCACACGTTGCTGCGCACGGCGGTGGTCTCGTAAGTTTTCAGCGTGTCCTCATACCGCTCCGCACGGGCGTCCTCGCAGCCGTGGATGCGGTAGGTCACGGCGTTCTGCGCGCGGTCGAGCGTGGCGGCGCTGAGCGCGCCCGCGGCCTTTTTGTACGCCGCACCTGCGCGCTGCACTGGCTTTTTCATCCATGCAGCGCATACATAGGATACCGGCGTGAACAGGAGACTGAACAGCGCGAGCCTCCAGTCGTACACGAGCAGCATGACCGCGTAGCCGACGAGCGCCACGCCGGTATCAAAGATCTCGGTGGTGAATTTCCGCATGCCCTCCACGCAGTCGTCCACGTCGGAGATGGCCTTGGTCATCAGCTCGCCTGCGCCCTCCTTTTCGAGAGACGCGCGGCTCTGCCGCACCAGATTGGCGTAAAGGATGCCCTTCATGCGGCGGTTGATGTTGTTCGCAAAGCGGCGGACATAGAAGCGCTTGACGAACCGCGCCGCCTGCACGAGCAGCGTGACGAGAATGTAGCCGAGCACGAGCACGGCCATATTTGCGGCGGTTTCGTTCCCGTCGAGGATGTCGGCGAGACACTGGGCGAGCCGTCCTTCAAACCACGGCCCGGCCAGCAGACCGACGTTGTATACGAGCCCCGACAGCGTCACAAAGAGCAGCGGCAGCCACTCCAGACGAAAGTATGACGCGATCGAATCCGGACGAAAGCTCTTATTCTTCATCGGCGGGTGCCTCCTTCGCGATGCTTCGGAAATGCGGGAACCCCGCGCGGCTCTCGGTCTTGGACGCCGTGTAAAGCTTGTGAAGCGATGCGGCGAATACAGCGGCCTCCTCCGGTGTCAGCACGCTTATCAGGTATTCGTAAAACGACGCCTCGATCTCCGCCTTGGAGGCTTTCAGGCTCTCCGCCTTCTCCGTGGGATACAAAAGCTGGCTGCGGCGGTCGTTGGGGGCGTCCCGGCGGACGAGATACCCCTTCGTTTCGAGATTCTTTGTCCGCCGCGCGATGGCGGCCTTGTCCGCGTGCAGGAGCTCGGCGAGCGCGGCCTGCGTGTAGCCGGGGTGGTGGCGCAGCGCGTGGATGAGATCGATCTCCGCCGTGCCGACGCCCTCCTCCCGCAGCGAGAGCAGCACAAGCTTTTCCGCCTCGCGCGCGATCTTGGTAATTTGTCGTTCCGTAATATCCATAGAAGCCTCCGTGATGGGAAAGTTGCAGGTACATCGTTGTATGTACAACTATTATAGCACGGTGTCTCCGTCTGTCAATAGAAAACTCCCTCCGTCAGGTTTTTTTCCGACGGAGGGAGGGGAAAATTCAGTTTTTGCGGAAATAGATGTTTAGATCGACGTCACCGTCGATGCCGTACACGGAGCCTGTGCTCGAATACTGCCACATATCGAAGTTGAAAACGATGCGCGGCTTCGCCTCGTATTCGGCGTACCAGAACTCGTAATCGGAGAGCTGGCGCAGTATGTATTTCCGGTAGCCGAGATACTGCGTGAAATAGATCATCGCGTCATACCCGGCGTCCTCGACGGCGCCGCAGAACGTTTTGGCGCTCTCGCAGAGCACCGCGCGCGAAACAGTGTATGTGCGCGCGTCGCTCCCGCCGACGATCTCCCAGTCGAACACGACCGGGAACGTGACCTTGTACGGGCGGATCGCGTCGAGCACAAAGGCGGCTTCTTCGGCGGCTTCTTCGGCGTTGATCGCCTGCGAGTAGAAGTACACGCCGACCTTCAGCCCGGCGGCGGTCGCCCCGGCGATGTTCTTTTCAAAGTATTCGTCCGTGTAGATCTTGCCGGCGGTCGAGCCGCGGTAGCCGACGCGGATCATCGCAAAGTCGATGCCGTCGGCGGCGACCTTTTCCCAGTCAATGTCGTACTGGTGCTCGGAAACGTCGATGCCGGTGAGATATTTTCCGCCGGAATACTGCATCCGGCCGCGGCTGTCGGCGGAAAAGCCGTCCAGCGCCCAGGCGAGCATCGGAAAACCGTTCGAGCGCACCGCGGCGCTCGCCGCGATCTCCGCTTCGGGGGAGAGAGGCGCTTCGCGCAGCTCCTCGGGCAGCGGTGTTTCGGACGGTGCGCCGGACGTGTCCGGCACGGCGGTGGGCGCGGCGGTATTCTCCGGCGTTTCCGCCCCGGACGGGCGGCGGAGCAGCGAAACGACGCCAATCACCGCGCCGAGAAGCAGCGCCGCAAGCACGGCCCAGAGAACGATGCGCCCCGTGCGCGGGCGCGTCTTGAGCGCCGTGCCGCCGGAATGGTGAGAGCGTTTTGCCATAGGTCTTTTATCCTTTATCTTTCTTTGGAAAAAAGAGACCCGCGGGAGCGGGTCTCTTTTTATAAGACGGAAGGGGAGCGGAAAACGTTCACTCCGCCGCGATCATGTAATAATATACCGGCTGACCGCCGCTCACGAGAGAGACATCCGCCTCCGGGAAGCAGGAGGTAAGGCTCTCGGCGACGCCGTTGGCATCGGTCTCGGTCACGTCCTGGCCGTAGTACACGGTGAGGAATTCCGGCTCGAGCTCGCCGAACGCCCAGTTGAGCTCCTTGAGGAGCGTCGGAAGGCTGGCGTAGCTGCCGAGCAGCTTTCCGTCGAGCAGCGCGAGATATTCGCCCGCGTGGATGATGTGGCCGTCGTAGTCCGAATCGCGCGCGGCATAGGTCACGAGCGCGGTGTGGACGCGCGCGGCGCTCTCCTTGAAGGATTCCTCCAGATCGTCGGGCGACTGGTCAGGATCCATGTAGGCAAGCGCGGCGACGCCCTGCGGCACGGTGCGGGTCGGGATGACGCGCACGGTCTTTTCCGTGAGCGGGATGCACTGCTCCGCTGCCATGATGATGTTCTTGTTGTTCGGGAACACGAACACGGTGGAGGCGGGGGTCTTGTTCACCTCGCGGAGGATATCGTCCGTGGAGGGGTTCATCGTCTGGCCGCCGGTCACGATCCGGTCGGCGCCGAGCGAGCGGAAGAGATCGGCCATGCCGTCTCCGGCGCACACGGCAACGAAGCCGACTTCCTTCTCGGCGGGGGCAATCTCCGGCTCGGCCTCGGCCTCCGGCTCGGCGGGGGCGGCAGGCGCGGCGGCGGTCTCCTTGTCGGCAAGGGAGGTGTGCTGGTTGCGCATGTTCTCGATCTTCACGGTCTGGAGCGGGCCGTAGCGCAGCGCTTCGGTCAGCGCGCGGCCCGGTGCGTCCGTATGGACGTGGACCTTGATGATATCGTCGTCCTCCACGAGCACGAGCGAATCGCCGAGACTCTCAAGGAAGCTGCGCAGCAGCTCCGGATCGCGCTGCTTTTCGCGCGCGACGATGAACTCGGTGCAGTAGGTGAAGGTGATCTCCTCGTCGTTGATCGCGGAAAATTCCGCGCTCGTCTTGGTCTCCGTCGCGGGAGCCTTGGCGACGAATTTGCCCTGCAGACAGAGCAGCATCGCGTTGAGGATGACGACATAGCCCTGGCCGCCGGCGTCCACGACGCCCGCTTTCTTAAGCACCGGGTTCATGTCCACGGTTTTGGCGAGCGTTTCGCGCGCCACGGCGAGAGCGTCGGTGAGAAGCTCTTCGATATCGGTCACGCCGGCCTTGATCCGCTCGGCGGCGGCTTCGGAGGCGCAGCGGGACACGGTGAGCACCGTGCCTTCGGCGGGCTTCATAACGGCTTTGTAGGCGGCGTCCACGCCGTCGCACATCGCCTTGGCCCAGTCCGCGGCGGTGCACTCGGCCTTGCCGCGCAGACTTTTGGCCAGCCCGCGGAACAGCAGGGAGAGGATAACGCCGGAGTTGCCGCGCGCGCCGCGCAGCAGCGCGGAGGCGGCGGTATCGGCGGCGTCGCCGACGGCGGAGGGCGTGCGGCCGTGCAGAGCGGTCGCGGCGGCGGACATGGTCAGAGACATGTTCGTGCCGGTGTCGCCGTCCGGCACGGGGAAAACGTTAAGCTCGTTGAGTTGCTGGCGGTTTTCGTCCAGCGCGGCCGAGGCGCAGAAGATCATTTCTGCGAATACCTGACCGCTGATTGTATTTCTCACTGCGGGGCTTCCTCCTTGGCTAATCAGTCCATCGTCATGGAATCTACATAGACGTCCACCTGACGGACGGAAACGTCCGTAGCGGAGGAGACCTTGTAGCTGACTTCGTTCATAATGCTGCTGCAAAGCGCGGCAATGTTCACACCGTGATCGACCACGATGTGCAGTTCAATCGTAATGCTTCCGTCGTCGTTGGGCGTGACAGAGACGCCCTTGGTCATAGACTCCCGACGGAGAAGCTGCACCAGACCGCTTTCCTTGGCGCGTCCGGCCATGCCTTTGACGCCGAAGCAGCGCGTCGCCGCATCCCCTGCCAGCCACGTGAACACTTCGGAGCTGATGCAGATGGAGCCTCTTTCGTTGTCAAGTTTTACCATGGCAAGTCTTCCTTTCCACAAATCGATTCATAATTATAAATCAGATTGTCGAAAAGTACAAGGCTTTTCTTGTCGCCGAAACCGGGAAAAGCATACCAAATTTCAAGGCAAATCCTGTGCGATTCCGGCAAAAATGAGAGAAAAAACCCCTATACAAGCTCTTTACATCGGCGGGACGGCGTGGTAAAATGACTCTGTTCGCAAAGACGTTTCGGAAAGCCCTGTTGTATTTCCGGAACAGGAGCAAAAAATTATAGGAGATGAATCGAATGGTAAGAAAGCTTAAGTCCATGGACGGCAATACCGCTGCCGCCCACGTGTCCTATGCATTTACCGAAGTCGCGGCAATCTACCCCATCACGCCGTCCAGCCCCATGGCGGACTACGTGGATCAGTGGTCTGCCGAGGGTCGGAAGAATGTGTTCGGCACCACCGTCAAGGTTGCGGAGCTTGAGTCCGAGGCCGGCGCCGCCGGCAGCGTGCACGGCTCTCTCAACGCCGGTGCGCTGACCACCACCTACACCGCCTCTCAGGGCCTGCTGCTGATGATCCCCAACATGTACAAGATCGCCGGCGAGCTTCTGCCCTGCGTGTTCCACGTTTCCGCCCGTGCGGTCGCGTCCCACGCGCTGAGCATTTTCGGCGACCACGGCGACGTTTACGCCTGCCGTCAGACCGGCTTCGCCATGCTGGCGGAGACCAACATCCAGGAGATCATGGATCTCTCCCCGGTGGCGCATCTGTCCGCCATCCAGGGCCGCGTCCCGTTCATCAACTTCTTCGACGGCTTCCGTACCTCTCACGAGATCCAGAAGGTCGCCGTTTGGGATTACGATGATCTGGCCGACATGCTCGACTGGGATGCTGTCAAGGCGTTCCGCGAGCGCGCTCTCAACCCCGAGCATCCGACGATGCGCGGCTCCCATGAGAACGGCGATATCTTCTTCCAGAACCGCGAGGCTTCCAACAAGTACTACAACGCGCTGCCCGAGATCGTTGAGCAGAACATGGCGAAGGTCAATGCCAAGCTCGGCACCGACTACCAGCTCTTCAACTACTACGGCGCGCCCGATGCCGACCGCGTCATCGTTGCGATGGGCTCCATCTGCGACGTCACCGAGGAGGTCATCGACTACCTCAACGCCCACGGCGAGAAGGTCGGCCTTATCAAGGTCCGCCTGTACCGTCCGTTCAAGGCCGAGCGTCTGCTCGAAGCCATTCCCGCGACCTGTAAGAAAATCGCTGTGCTCGACCGCACGAAGGAGCCCGGCGCTCAGGGCGAGCCGCTCTACCTCGACGTGGTCACCGCTCTGGCCAACGCCGGCAGGACCGGCATCGAGGTCATCGGCGGCCGCTACGGCCTCGGCAGCAAGGACACCCCGCCCGCCTCCGTCTTCGCCGTTTACAGCGAGCTGAAGAAGGCGCAGCCCAAGCGCCAGTTCACCATCGGCATCGTGGACGATGTGACCGGCCTTTCCCTGCCCGAGGACAAGAACTGCCCGAACACCGCGGCAGAGGGCACCATCGAGTGCAAGTTCTGGGGCCTCGGCGGCGACGGTACGGTCGGCGCGAACAAGAACTCCATCAAGATCATCGGCGACCACACCGACAAGT